>JBIKTO010000071.1:0-8588 GCA_044348065.1 Cyanobium sp. | reverse complement strand
GCGGTTGCCTCTGTTCTGAGGCGAGGAAACGCCCTACCAGGGCGTGTTGCCCTGAACCCAGCGGCCGGCGCCGCCGCTCCATTCCCGTTTCCAGAAGGGCGCCTCGTGCTTGAGGGCCTCCAGCAGCTCCTGGGCGCAGCGCTGGGCCGGGCCGCGCCGGTCGGCGGCAACGGCCACCAGCACGATCGCCTCACCCGGCCGCACCAGGCCCACCCGGTGGCGCACCAGCACCCCGGCGACCCCATGGCGGGTGGCGGTGGCGCCGGCGAGGGCCAGCAGCTGCCGTTCGGTCATGCCCGGGTAGTGCTCCAGTTCCAGGGCCTGCAGGGGCCGCCCGTCGGCGGTGGTGGCGCGGACGCGACCGACGAAGTGGCTTTCGGCGGCGGGTGGGGCGTCCAGGGCCGCGGCCAGCTCCTCCTGCCACGGGGCCAGGACCGCCAGCGGCTCGAACGGCTCGGGTTGCAGGGCGAGGTTCAGGAGCGGCTCAGCCACCGCTGATCGGGGGGAGAAAGGCCAGCTCATCGCCATCGGCGAGGGGCGTGTCGGCAGCGGCGAAGGCCTGGTTGATCGCCACCCGCAGGCCTTCAGGCAGGCCGGTGCCGCCGCCATGGCCCGCGTCGCCAGGCCAGACAGCGGCCAGCTCCAGCTTTTGCCAGAGGTGGAGCGGCGTGGCGTCGCCGGGCGCCTGCACGCTCCGTTCGCTCCAGCCGGCGGCGTCCCGCAGGCCGGCGAAGAGGCGGATGTGGAGGGTGAGGGAGTCGGTCATCACCGCCGCTGACCAGGGCGCCGCTGCCCTCGCGCGCGCTGGTCGGAAACCTCTGGTTCCAGGTTCTTTGCGGACTGCATGGAGCAGGGATGTTCGTGCACGCCCTGGCGATCCCAGGCTTGCACGCTGAAGCTCCGGCTGGTGGTGGCCCACGCTTCGAAGCGCGTGAGGGCCTCCCGATGGCGTTGGCGCGCGAACCGCGGCGGGCTGAGATCGGCCATGCCTGAAGGTTATTGGGATTCCTGGGACGGTGCCCCATCGCCCCGGCCGCCGGCGTCCGCCCAGAATGCCCATCAGCCCCCGTCGCGCCCGCGTGAGCCTCGCCATCGCCCTGCTCACGGTGTCCGACACGCGCACCCTGGCGGACGACCGCTCCGGCGACGCCCTGGCGGAGCGGCTTCAGGCCGCCGGCCACCGGCTGCAGGAGCGGCGGATCGTGCCCGACGACCGCTACCGCATCCGCGCCGAGCTGAGCCGCTGGATCGCCGACCCGGCGGTGCAGGTGGTGATCAGCAGCGGCGGCACCGGCCTGACCGGCCGCGACGGCACCCCCGAAGCGGTGGCGCCCCTGCTCGACAAGACGATCGAGGGCTTCGGCGAACTCTTCCGCGTGCTCTCCTTCGACACGATCGGCACCAGCAGCCTGCAGAGCCGCGCCCTGGCGGGCGTGGCCAACGGCACCGTGATCTTTGTGCTGCCCGGCTCGCTCGACGCGGTGCAGACCGCCTGGGACCGGCTGATCCGCGCCCAGCTCGATGGGGAGACCCGGCCGTGCAACCTGGTGCAGTTGTTGCCGCGCTTGCGGGAGGGGGCGGATCAGCCCTGGATGGGGGGACGGTGATAGCGATCTGGATCCAACCAGAACCAGCACCCGAGCGCATCGCTGCAACGGCTTGTTGACCCCCGAAGGTGCCCTGGCGCCAGGGCCAGGGCTGAATCGTACCGATGCGATTCACCGGTGATGGAGGTTGACGGTTGGAGCTCAGGGCAGCTCAGTCGGTAGCTGCTGACTACTCACAGCCCTGGTCTGTGCAGAGAGGTACGATATTGCCACTGGTGAATCGCGGTCCATTGAATACCTTGCCGAAGGCCCCGGTGCACGTCGTGCTTGTGTAACCGTGTACGGTGGAATTCACGTGATTGCCACTGCCAAAGTCTCGGAACCACGGACCGCCACTTGAGCCATAGGTCATGTTGCAGGCCATGTTGAGAACGTTGGCACCGCAGGCGGCAGGCTGCGCCGAACTGGGCGCTGCGCATTGTTGAAGCGTTTGACCATTGCCAAGATTGCCAGGATAACCAAAAGAGCGCATATTCTGGTTGGGGGAATAATTCCAGGATCGGCCATACCAGCCCGTGTAGTACGTAATCGGCTTGCCGGCCGCGTTCTTTTGGAGTGAGATCACACAGAGATCAGACGGAATGTCGCCAGAGTTGATCCAGGAGTTGAGGACGCGTGCCTGCGCGTATGGAAACATTCCGTAGGGTGCGTTGCCATTGTTGTAGCCGGGCGCGAACGACCAGCCGCCGATCCATTTGTTTGTGGACCGGTTCCAGCAGCAATGCCCGGCGGTGACAATGATGTTTTTTCCGCTGATCACGGACGCCGAACATGTGCCGGCACTGGTGAACAGCTTGCCAATTCCTGCCGTTTGGGCAGTTGCTGGTCCCGCGGCGGAAAACGTTGCGATCGTCGCAGCCACGGCCAGAAGCTTGGGCGTGTGCGTCAACAAGTTTGTTCTCATTTTAACTCCTTTCTTGATGGATGGCGTGAGGGTGGTTGGCTTCATTTCCAATCATTTGGATGTTGCCTGCGCGCCTCTGCTTCGGCGTTTGGGTTGGGTGCTCCTCCGGCCGATCTTCCGGGTTTGGCGTCTTGCAACTCCTTCAGCTCAGCCTCGGTCAGCTTGCGTGGCTTCGGCGTTCCTGAGGTGGCTTTCGGGTCCAGCGGCTTGGCCCTCAGGCGCTCCTCGCGTGACATGAATGACGGCGGCTTTGGAAGATTGGCTTTCCTTTCCGCCTCTGAGCCAGCCTTGATCGATTGAGTCCTACCTGAGGAGGTTTGCGCGAAAGAGGTTCTGGGGCACAGGATTGCGGCGGCGGTGATCAAGCTGACCGCGGTGATGACGAACGCGGCACCTGGAACAAAGAGATTTGACTTGGTTAACATCATTGACTCATGGATGGCTGATGGTTGGCAATCAAGCCCGCACCCCGAAAATCGGGTCTGCGGGTGAGTTGGCGTTACCGGTTGGGCGACCAGATAAATATCAAGGCGAAGTTCCAGGCGCGATTGCAGGCGCGCTCTGTGGCGCTCAAGGAAGCGCTCAAGGAGGCGCATGCAGAGCTCGCACGCAGATTGCCATTGAGTTTGTGAAGCGACCTAGCACAGCTGACCAATGAAAATGCAACCTCCCCTGACGCGTCTCGCGGCTGCTTTTCTCCGCATGCTGCGCTGGGCAGATTGCCGACAAAATCACCACTGAGCTGAACAACTCCTCTTTAGCAGGAGCTTCCTTGGCTCAGGAGCCATGGCTTAACTTACCGTAAAGAACCATCCTGCCATCGGGCGCGGCTGAGAGCGGCATCAAGGGCTTCTTGCATAGCAAAAGTTGCCTGATCACAGCAAGAAAGCGGAGTCTGACCAGACTGCCTCCTGCCATCCAGGCGACAGCGAGCTGTTGTGGCACAAAACAGAGGGCCAGGCTGGTTGACTGCCAAGGGCGTCCTCTCAACAAGCAAGCTGACAGCAGCCAAGCCTGAAAATCCATCTCCGATGCCAGGTCAATCGCTTTGATCTCCTTCCCTTGACCGCGCACACGGTTGATCTCTTGCTGAATCGTTCGGAATTGGCAGCCTGCCCCGAGAGTAACGCATCGATTTCATAACGCCCCCAGGCCATTGGCCTGAGCAGCCCCTAGCTTGAGTTCAACCCTCTGCCGCCGCGCGCATGCCACTCCGTCTTGCATGTCTGGGATGGTCCCCGCGTCTGGCTTCGATCGCGGTTGCATCCGCCCCAACCCTGGCATCCCTCCTGTTCCAGGTCTCGCTGCCAGCAGCAGCCCTGGCTGCCGTGAATCCTCAGCTGGAAAAACAAATTCTCGAGACCATCCAAAATCACCCAGAGGTGATTCTGGAAAGTCTCAATCGCTATCGGCAACGCCAGGAGCAGGAAGAAGCGGAGATGGTGCAGAAAGCCGTTGAAGAGATCCGAAAGAATCCCTTGTCTTTTGTTGGTGAGTCACCTGTCCTGGGCAGTAATCAGGCCAGCCAATACCTGTTCATCTTCAGCGACTTTCAGTGCCCATTCTGCGCGAAAGCACAGCCAAGCCTGCAGGCATTCAAACGCAAACATCCTGAGGTTGCACTGGTTTACAAGCATTTCCCCCTCACCGCCATTCATCCTGAGGCCATGAACGCGGCGGCAGCTTCATGGGCGGCTCAGCAACAGGGACGGTTCTGGCCTTATCACGACATCTTGCTGGCGAATCAAAATCGCTTCGGCAATGCCTATTACGAAGAAGTTGCCACGCAGCTTGGCATGAATCTGGTTCGCTTCAATCGAGATCGAAGAAGTCAATCCGCCTATGCTGCAATCGCCAAGGATGCAGAACTCGCCGATCGGCTGGGTCTGAAGGGCACCCCATTCTTCGTTGTGAACGGTCAAGGCGTCTCCGGTGTTGTCACTTCCCAGGATCTGGAGGCAATGCTCTCTGCGCCCACTCCTACAGTCCCCAATGGTGCAGGTGTGAAACCGAGCAACTAGCATCTCGGCGAAAACATTGAATCACCGCAAAATGTGGTGAGCCATGCGTTAGTGCCTTGGTGATTTGTGCGGTGATCAAGGATGGGCAGGGGTTTCTGGGGTCAAGCGACACGTCCAGCCACCTCTCTTGAGTCGACAACTTGCCTTCGCCCTCTGTCAAGCGGTCACATGCTTCCTATTCTAAAGCGAGCCAGCCACAGTGCTCATGACTGGTATGGGAGATGAGGCTGTGCTTGGGACTTGGTTCAGAGCCTGCCACGATGCCTTGGCTGGTTGTCAGCTTGTACCTTGGCGTCAGTCTCTGGTTGAGCAGTGCAGATCAGGCCGCTTGCTGGGATCAGCGAGAACACGGTTCAGGTCATGCCCACTGCGGCTTGAGGCACGCATGATCATGTGATCGGGAACTCTCGACTCTCTTGATGGGAGACAGGCTTAAGCCCAGGCCTGCTGCTCGGGTGTGGGTCGGGGGCTCTGTTCATCGCAGCTTCAAGTCATCCATTCAGCCACCATGATGTTGTGTCTGCGCGCCGGATCATCCCGTCAAGACCAGAGTTGGCCTCCCAGTCGGCGCCCATCCGTGGCCCATGCCGTGCACAACGGCATCACCGGCATCCCTGCCATCCCCGCCAGCCATGCCTTCATCCACGGCGACAAGGTGGCCTTTGGCTTGCTCACCCAGCTCGTGCTTGAGGGCCGTCCCCAGGCCGAAATCGAGGAGATCTACCGCTACCAGAAGGCCGTGGTCCTGCCGATCACCCTCGCCGAACGCACCGTGATTCCCGGCGAATCCAGCCACAACGAACCCTTCCCCGTCACCGCCGACGCCCTGATCTCCGTCCTGCGGGCTGCCGTTAAGCTCAAGGCCATGAGGCTACCCCTAGAGGCACTGAAATGAGTCTCTCTCCACCCTTTCGCGTGCGACTTCTCGAAGCAGGCCGCCGCCTTCCCTCCGGCCCCGCGGTCGCCATCGCTTCTCCTCAGAGCCAGATTCGCCGGTTGCTGCGCGTTTTCAACCCAGGCTCACGCCGCCCCATCGTCCTGACGGTCGGGCTCAGCGTTGCGCTCGTCCTCCTGGACGCAGGAGTCGGGTGGGCCCTGGATGCTGGCGGCACGTCGGTCAGCATTCGCTGGTTGGCACCGGCCCGACAATCCCTTGCGATCCAGAGGACGTTGAATTTCATGGGCACTGTCACAGCGGACACCTCCACGGAGTCGGATTCTCGCTCTCCGGCGGAGGTCTTCATTCTTGCGGGGCCGGCAAACCTGGATCTTCTCGCCCAATCCCTCCTGGAGTCCTACAAGGATCTTTCCTACGGCGGCATCGTTCTGCGTCGGGGAGCCCATGGTGAACTGCTGATCGGCAATGACTCCACATTGTCCGGCGGAACCATCCAGGTGGACCGGGGAAACAAGGGAACCGTCCTCCTCAATGTTCGCAGCCATCCGAGTCGTGAACAGCTGATTCAGCTGCTGGCTGATCTCTTGCAATGAATGCAGCCGCTCCTCTCCCTCCCTCCTTCTCTACCGCTGTGAGGCTCACGCTCCTCTCCCTCGCGGGCTTGCTGTTCCTTGCACCCCATGCGCCCGCCGTTGCCCTTGATCTTGAGGTGAAGGATGCCAGCGGATCCACGCTGTTTGAATATGCTGAGAGTCATGCCCTGGTTGTCTGGGCTGGGAATTATCGCAACCCGTTCTGGAAAAAGCTCAATAACATCGCTGCGGAAGCAAGCCAGGTTGAAGCAGCCCTCAGACGGCAGGGTTTTCAGGTCACCGTTGTGGCGAACCCGACGGGGGAAGAGCTTCAGGGATCAATTGGTCAGTTTATTCAGCGCTTTGGCTTTAAGCCCAATAATCGCCTCGTGGTTTATTTCGCTGGCCACGGCTGGACCCGTAGTGGGGATTTGGGTTATCTGGTGCCTGTTGATGCCCCCGATTCCAGCAGTGTGCAAGGAGACCTTGACTTTGCAAGGCGAGCCTTAAGTATGGAGCAGATTCTTTCCTGGTCTAAGCAGATGGAAGCCAAGCATGTTTTGTTTGTCTTTGATAGTTGTTTTTCTGGCGCTGTTTTCAAGGTGCGTTCAGCCTCTCGGGCGCCAGCTTATCTGGAGCGAAAAATGAGCCTCCCTGTTCGACAGTTCCTTACAGCTGGAGATGCTAATGAGGTGGTGCCTGCCCAGAGTCTGTTCACGCCTCTGTTGATTCGAGGCCTTGATGGGGCGGCAGATCTTAACCGTGATGGCTATATCACTGGCTCGGAGCTTGGGGACTATCTGCCGCAGGCGATGTCCGAGTACACAACATCGCAAAACCCTCAGTACGGCAAGATCCGTGATCCTCGGCTCGATGAGGGCGACATCGTCTTCCGCTCCCCTGGCAGCAGTGCCTCTCCAGTGCAGATCGTTCCTTCCTCCCCACCTTCCACCGCCCGGCCGTCGCTTCCCCCAGTCCGTCCCAAGGACGCGTCGCTCCGTGCGCTCCTGCCCTCTGCTCCGCCACAGCAAACCCAGGTTCCGCTGGCTCCCCCATCGGTTCCCCCCACGCTCCTGACCGTTTCGGCCGAATCCATTGTCGGTCCCTCGGCTGCCGTCGCCCAGGCGCGCGAAAAGTTACCCCAGGGAGCCACCGAGAAGCGCAACCAGTGCCGGGCGGTGAACGTGGCCGGAACGGATCATCACCGCTGCACGATCTGGTACTCGCCTGCACCTCTTGGCTCAGCGTCCCCTCTGCAGTGATCCCGAAGCAAGGCTTCAGGCTTTTGATTGCTGCGCCTTGTTCAACGCTTGCCCATGTCGAGGAAGATATTGGCGTAGATCGATAGAATGTTCTGCTGTCTCCCGTGCCAACCGCAATGCCTGGCGCTGAACGCGGCAACATCTTCATCAGCTACCGCCGCGATGATGCCCGGGGGGCCAGTGGCAGAGTGTTCGACTGGCTGCGGATCGGGTTTGGTCGGGAGCGCGTCTTCCGCGATGTGGCCAGCATCGGCGCCGGCCGCTGGCGCTGCAAGATTGACCAGGCTCTGGCGGACAGCATCGCTTGCGTCGCTGTGATCGGACGTCGCTGGGCCGATGGTACGAATCTCCCCCGTCTGCAGGATCCTGATGACATGGTGCGTCACGAGCTGGAGACTGCTCTGGCCTGCGGTGATCGCGAGGAGCTCACCCTCATTCCATTGCTGGTTGAGGATGCCCAGCTCTCTCAGGTTCCCGCCGATCAGCTGCCCGAGAGTCTGCGCCCGTTGCTTGCCGACTGGAATGTCCTGGTCCTCACTGAATCCGGCTGGGATGACGACACTCGCCGTCTGATTGACGCCATCGCTGTCGCCACTGGGCTTCCCGTCAATCCTGAGTTGGAGGAGTGGCTGGCCCTGATGAGTGGTGCCCAGCAGGGTCTGATCATGCTTCGCCGCCCGGAGGCAGCAGCGCCGTCAGCCCTGCACGGAGAGGAGCATGCCCTGGAAGGGCTTCTTCACCGCGCGGCGGAAGCGGAGCCCCAGGAGCGACCATCCCTGAAGGCCGCCCTCGCGGCCCTGGCGAACGGCAACACGCTGTTGGCGGAGTCTTCGTTTGAGCAGGAGCTGGCGAACAGCCGCCGGCTCCGGCTTGCGGCCGAGCAGCTGGCTCTTGCCGAGCGACGGCGGGAAAGTGACGCGGCCCGCAGCGTGGCCGGGCTGGCGATGGTTCGGGGGGATCTGACGAAGGCGCTTCTTCACCTTCAGATGGCCCTGGAGGCCAACCCGGATAACCTTGACGCTTCCCTGGAACTCGGTTTTGCCTGGATCAGTCGGGGTGATCTCGCCCAGGCGCGTGGGGTGCTGGAGGCCTTGATCCAACGCGCTGTGGCCCTCGGCGATCGGCGTCAGGAAGGTCGGGCTTGGAAAGGTCTCGGTGAGGTGATGGCGTTGCAGGGGGATGGAGCCGCGGCGCTGGCGGCTTATCAGTCGGGCCTTGCCATTGCGGAAAGCCTGGTGGCCTCTGATCCCATCAATGTCCATTGGCAGCATGACCTGGTCACCAGCCACCACAAGATTGGTGATGTGTTGGTTTTGCAGGGTGA
>JBIKTO010000435.1:0-2738 GCA_044348065.1 Cyanobium sp. | reverse complement strand
CGGGCGCTGGGCGCAAGCCCTCGCCGCATTCGCCTTCCATCAGCAGACCGGCGCCACTCCAGACCAGCTGGGGCGTTAGACCCATCACACCTTCGGCCAGCTCCCGCACAGGGCTGAACCCCAGCTGGCGGCACTACCGCAATAGCCATCGGTGCTGCTGTTCGTCCTTGCGGATCGCGAGCAGCCGGGCTCGGCGCTCACGCCGGCTGCTCCTGAGGGCCTGCAGGGCCTTTCGTAGCGGATGGTGCGCTGGCATTCCTGCTGATTGCGGTCCAGCTAGGCAGCCAGCCAGCGGACCAATACCCGGTCCGCCAGGAAGGTCAGCAGGGCTCCACTGTCCGCCAACAATGAAGCTGGCTGCCGCTTTGCCTCGATAAAATGTGATTGGTTTTGATGGTCGCCTGGTACCACTTGGATCCGTTCATCCAGGGACTTGGCATCAAGCGTGAGGTCGGCTCAAGCTGAGTTCACGCGAACGACCAGCCATCGGGTTGCCCTGGCTTACCCCAGCGCCAACGGCATCGTTCTCGTTTCCGGTACCCAGTCCCCCCAGGGGCCGGCCGCCTGAGGGCAAGACGGCAAGGGAGCACCAGCCGCTGCTGGCTGGGCTCCTGCAGCGTAGGTGGCAGGAGTCGCGGTGCAGATCCTCATTGCCTCCGTAGGTATTGAGGGTCCAGCAGAAGCATTCACTGCCAGCTGTGGTGTCCTGGGCGATGATCAGAATCGCACCATAGCTGCTGTTGTTGACGTATCTCTCGGGAAGGGAACTGTCGAACTCCATGATGCTGCTGGTCTGTCTCTCGCCCTGGGGCCACTCGTCAGCTGTACTGGGGGTGCGGGTGAGCAGCCAGAGGTGGCAGGCCTGTACGGGATGGCCGAGCTGCCTGATGTAGCCCCAGTCGCTGGCGCTCGCATCGGCGTGGGAGCGCACCACCACAGCGGTTTGGCCGCGTTGTTTGGGTGAGCATTACCTACGCCCACCCTATGCTTCCATAAATAAGTACCCCTATGTCCTCCATCGCCATCAACGTACTTCTGGATCCCGATGCCGTCACTGTGGAGAAGGCGCAGGCCGTGAATGCCCGGTTGCGAGAGAACTATCCAGACGGATTCGCCCTCGATGCCAACCACGTGCCCCACGTCACGATCCTCCAGTGCTTTGTGAAATTGGTCGACCTCGACAAGGTCGCCCATGCGGTCACTGCAGTGCTGCGCATAGCGGAGCCGATGAACTGGCAAAGCAAGGCAACAAGCTTTTACGATCTAGCGCACGAGAACCTCGGCTTGGTGGGAATCGTGATCGAACCAACCGACGATCTGCGTCGCCTTCAACAGGACATCATCGATGCCGTTGCTCCCTTCTCATGGGAGTCGGGCACATCCGACGCCTTCGCATCGCGCCCCGACGGCGCAGCCATCGGCCAGCCCACCATTGACTATGTCAACAACTTCATGAGATCCCGCACCGGCATCCACTACCATCCTCATCTCACCGTTGGTATCGGCACACGCCCTTTTGTTGATGCTCTGAAGGCGGAGCCATTTGAGCCATTCCCCTTCCGCGCTGTAGCGGTGAGCCTCTACCAGGTGGGTGATTTCGGTGTTGCACAGAGGAAGCTCCATGAACTCCACTCCTGCTGATCCGCTTCCCTCTTGGAACGATGGCCCCACCAAGCAGGGCATCCTCGCCTTCGTCGCCAAGGTGACAGATGAGACATCACCCCACTTCCTGCCCGTGGCAGAGCGGATCGCCGTGCACGACAACGACGGCACTCTCTGGCCCGAGAACCCCATGCCATTTCAGGCAGCCTTTGCCATCGCTGAACTGAAACGACGCATCCTCACCGACCCCGAGCTGACTGCGGATCCGATGGTGCAGGCTGCCTTGGCAGGTGAAGTGGAAGTGCTCCTCAAAGGCGACCATTTCGGTGGCCTAATGCGGATTATGGCACTCACCCATTCAGGGATGACTACGGATGAATTTCGTGATGCCGTGGAGCAATGGTTGGCAACGGCCAGGCATCCAAGATTTGGCAGGCCCTATGACGCACTCACCTATAAACCCATGCAGGAGCTGCTCGATTATCTTCGTGTCAATAGGTTCAAAAACTTTATCGTGTCCGGTGGCGGGGTTGACTTCATGCGTGCCTGGGTAGAGCGGGTATATGGCATACCGAATGAGCAGGTTATTGGCTCCTTGGCGCGAACGGAATTCCAGCTAGGCGACCAGGGCCCGGTGTTGACCAAGACACTCGACCATCTGTTCGTCAATGACAAAGAGGGCAAGCCGGTTGCCATTCATCAATTTATCGGCCGTCGACCCGTCATCTGCTGTGGTAACAGCGACGGCGACCATGCAATGCTGCAGTACACCACGATTAACAACCCTCGTCCCAGCATCGGCGTCATCGTTCACCATACGGACGATGAACGCGAGTATGCCTATGACGCCAAAACGAAGAGTACCGGCAAGCTTGTGGAAGCTCTTGAGGCAGCCCAAGAGCGGGGTTGGCTGATTGCCGATATGAAAAAAGATTGGAACACCATTTTTCATGCTCAGTAGCCAACTCCCCCCCCCAGCCTCAACCGCAGCACCGCGCCACGATGTGATCAAGATGTGATTGCTTTTTGACGCCAGCGCTCGTAGGGCCTCGCAAGCAACAGGGAGACCAACATATAGAGCAGAATCGTGCCAATCACCGCGTCCCCAGGGTGCTTCCCCGATCCCGACGCCAGAA
>JBIKTO010000003.1:0-24008 GCA_044348065.1 Cyanobium sp. | reverse complement strand
ACCGCCCTCTCCAGCCAGGATCATGGTTTCCCCGACCTGCTGCTCAGAGCGGAGAGCGCACTGCAGGTGGCCAAGGGGAATGGCCGCAATCAGATTGCGGTGCTCCTGGATGGGGACTGATGCCCGAGAGGCGACCCTGCCGGTCTTGTGCCAATGTTGCAACCGTTTACGTTTCCATGATTCTCGGCTGGCGACGGTGCACCTTGTAGGCCTACTGGTCTCGCTGATTGATGCTGCCCCCGAACCGTTCAGTTGAAGACCTGGATATTGATGATGTTTTACAGGGCATTGGCTTGGCCCTCTTGTTCGCCTTTTTGGCGGTTTTTGCCAAACAGACTTTTCCAGTCGCCTTGCTCCAGCCCGAGTGGCAGTTGCGGGTTGGCGAAACCCTGCGCAACACCGCCTCGATTCCGCTGGCGGGCACTGCCCTGCTGTTGCTGGCCGAGTTCATCAACCCCGATTCCCAGATCCTCGCCCAGCGCGTGCTCTGGATCCGGCGTCTCTCGGTGGTGGCGGCGCTGGGATTTTTCTTGCTCATCCCCTTGCAGATCAGTGCCGGCCTGAGAGATATCACCAAGTCCACGATCATTGAGTATCGCGAATTGCGCGCCCTGCAGCGAGCTGCCGGCGCCATCCAGCAGGCGGTCACCCCGCAACAGATGTTCACCGCGATCAAGTTGCTCCCCGGGCTGCCCCCCGACGCCACCCCTGCCCTCGACGGCCCCATCCCCTCCATCCGCACCTTCCTGCTGTCCCAGATTCGGCCCCAGATCGTCAAACTTGAAGCCCGCATCCGTGTGGTGCGCCAGCAGCGAATCCAGGGGGCCATCACCCTCTTCGCCTTTGATGCCGTCATTGCCCTGGCCTATGGAATCGGTTTCGCCGCCATCGGCCGCAGCGCCGTTGGCCGCCCGACCCTGTTGCAGCGGATCATCGGCACTCCGTCCTATCTGCAGCGCCGCTTCCGCTTCTATGGCGGGGCCTTGCTCAGCCTGCCGTCCCTGTTGCTCCGCCCGCTGCGTTTCCGCTCGCCCCGTTCGCCCTCCAATCGTTCCGGCGGTGGTGCTCCCCTCCCCTCCCAGACCCGTCGCCGTTCCCGCCACCGCCGCCCCTGGTTCCGACTCCCCTTCTTCAGCCCGCCAGGATCCCGTCGTTCGTCCGTGAGACACGACACGATTCCCCAGGAATGGCTCGACGAATCGGACCACCATTCCGGGCGTTCCTCCTGATCGCTTGACCGGCTGCCGTTGGTTCAGTCGCCCTCAGGCCCGCACCACCGGCAAGTCCGCCAGCCGGGTGGTGGAGGCCCGTGACAGGCGCGAGCGGCGCATCGTCCAGCCCGGATGGAGCCCGCAGGCGGCCCATTGGATCGCACCCCGCCCGTAGCGGCTGTTGAGAGCATCCACGGTGGCCATCAGGGCCGCCCGTCGCCGCTGCTCCAGCTCGCCCTGGGGCACGAACAGATGGTGCTGGAGCTGCTCCCGTGAGCGCAGGTCCTGCAGGAGCACGCCGGCTTTCTGCAGGGGTCGGTGGGGGCGGAAAAGCTGCTCCACGAGAGGCAGGGCAGCGGCCAGCAGCACGCCGGTGTCGTCGCTGGCGACGGCCAGCCGCACGCTGGCGGCGTTGCTGTAGAAGGGTTGGCCATGGAAGGGGCTGGTGCGCACGAACACGGTGATCGCGCCGGCGCGTTGCCGCTGGCTGCGCAACTTCTCGGCGGCGCGGCTCAGGTAGGTCGCCACCGCCTCCCGCAGTTCGCGGGCGCTGCTGAGCGGCCGGCGGAAGCTGCGGCTGACGCAGGTTTCCTGCTTCGCTGGCGGCAGCCGCACCAGGGGTAGACAGCTGCTGCCCTGCAATTCCCGCTGCAGGCGCAGCCCGACCACGCCGATCCGCTGGCGCAGCTCGCCTGGGGGCAGATCCCGCAGCTCACGCGCGTTGCGCACGCCGCGCAGGCGGCACCAGCGGGCCAGCCGCCGGCCGATGCCCCAGATCTCCTCCACCGCCACCGCCTCCAGCCACGGGTCGGGGTCGGACACGGCGCCGAGATCGAAGACCCCCTGCCGCTTTCGCTCGGGGTGGTGCTTGGCGATGCGGTTGGCCAGCTTGGCCAGCACCTTGGTGGGGGCGATGCCCACCGCCACCGGCAGCCCGAGATCCCGCCGCACCGCCGCCCGCAGGGCTTCCCCCCAGGCGCTGAGATCGCCTTCGCAGGGGCGATGGCGGCGGCCGAAGGCCTCGTCGATGGAATAGATCTCCAGCTCCTCCAGCCAGTGATCGAGCGTGCCCATCAGCCGCTGGCTCATGTCGCCGTAGAGGGTGTAGTTGGAGCTGCGCACCAGCACACCGTGGCGCTCCAGCAGCGGCCGTGCCTGGAAGTAGGGGGTGCCCATGGCGATGCCCAGGGCGCGGGCCTCGGCACTGCGGGCGACGATACAGCCGTCGTTGTTGGAGAGCACCACCAGGGGCCTGCCGGCGAGAGAGGGATCGAGCGCTGCCTCGCAGGAGGCATAGAAATTGTTGGCATCGATCAGCACGAAGGCCTCACGGCAGCGCGGCAGGGGACGGGGCACAGCAGACGCGCATGGCCCTGAATTTTAGTACAGATGTACTGTTCTGGAGTGGTTGGGCGGGCGGCTCCGCGGCTGGCTTGCCTGCGCTGAGCACAATTCAGAGGCGCCGCCCAGGTGTGCTCCCCCCGCCATGGACCCTTCCCATTCCGCTCCCGATCGCACCCCCGGCGATCCCACCCATCCGGCCGTGGCGGAGCAGCGCCGCCCCCATCCCCGCCAGCACGAGCACCGGCCCGGTTCCGCCGCGGCCTTCCGCTGGAGCATCGTGCTCAACAGCGCTCTCTCGGGCCTGCAGCTGGCGATCGGCCTGGCCTTCGGATCCCTCGCCCTGATCGGCGACGCTGTCCACAACCTCGGCGACGTGGCCGGCCTGCTGCTGGGCTGGGGGGCCGAGCGGCTCAGCGCCCGGCCGGCCACGCCCCGCTTCACCTACGGCTTCGGCCGCAGCACCCAGCTGGCGTCGCTGGTCAACGCCGTGCTGATTCTGATGGCCGCCGCCGTGGTGATCGTCGAGGCCCTGCAGCGGCTGCGCGATCCGCTGCCGGTGGTCAGCGGCCCCGTGGCCCTGGCCGCCGCCGCCGGCATCGTCGTCAACCTGCTCTCGGCTCGCCTGTTCGGCCACGACCATTCCCATGATCTCAATCGTCGCGCCGCGGTGGTGCACCTGCTCACCGATGCCGCCGTCTCCGCCGCCGTGCTCGTGAGCGCTCTGCTGGTGCGTCTCACCGGCTGGGACATCCTGGATTCCCTCACCGCGATCGGTGTGGGGCTGGCGGTCGCCGCCAGCGGCTGGAGGTTGCTGCGCGAATCCCTCGTCGTCGCCCTCGACGCGGTTCCCCAGGGCATCGACGCCGGGGTGGTGGAGGCGACCCTGCGGGCGTTGCCCGGTGTCACCGATGTGCACCATCTGCACATCTGGGCCATGAGCACGTCCCAGAATGCCCTCACCGCCCATGTCTGCCGCCGCGCCGACGGGGTGGACGACATGGCGCTTCTGCATGAGGCCAAACGCCGCCTCGCCCTGCTGGGCATCGCCCACACCACCCTTCAGCTCGAGCCGCCGCTCTGATCGCCCCCCATGGCCCGTTCCCCTTACCAGCCTTCCCTGCTTCGCCTGCTGCACGTTCCCACCGCCCTGCTGGTGGGAGCCCTCTGGTTCAGCGGCCTGGTCGTGCACGGCCTGCATGACGGCCGTGGCTTCCGGTTGCCCGCCGGCTTCGGTGGCATCGACTGGATCGACCTGCACGGCAGCTTCGGGGTTCCCCTGGTGCTGCTCACGACCGTGTTTGTGCCGTACTCCCTCAGCCTTGGCCGTGCCCTGCTGCGCCGCCCCACCAATCTGCTGCCGCTGCTCGCCCTGCTGCTGGCGGTGGGCAGCGGCCTGCTGATGCGGGAGGACGAGGTGCGGGTGGGTCAGACGGCCAACCTCGTCTACGCCACCCACCTGGCGGGATGGGGGTTGATGAGCCTGGCGGTGCTGCTCCATCTGGCCAACACCCTGGCCCGGGGAGGCTGGCCCCTGGCCCTGTCGATGTTCCGGATCCAGATGCGCACCGGCGACCGACCCTCCGACTGGCCCGCCCAGCTGCGCCGCCATCTCCGACAAGGCTGATTCCGCTCCGTGCTTCAGACCTCCTCCTCCTCCTCCTGCTCCAGCAGCAGCTGGGCGAAGGTGGCGTAGAGCTGCTGGTCCTCCTGGGTCTCGGGCTTGCGCCGAGGGGAGTTTCGGCGGTGGTCCTGCGGAGTGGTGGGGGGCGGCGCGGCTGACACAGGCGGCTTGCCGGGCGCCACAGCCTTGGCTTCCAGGTGCTTCAGTCGTTCCAGCAGGTGCGGCGGCACGCTGCCATCCGGGCTGGCGGCCATCAGCTCCCGAAACAGCCGCTCCGGGTTCTGCTCCGTCTCCACAGGGTGGCGGGCGGCGCTGGGGATGGGCTTGGGTTGGGGAGCCGGCAGGGGTTGGGGCAGCTGACGGCCCAGAGCCTCCAGACGCTCACGGCTGCGGGGATCGAGACTCATCGGGGCGGAGGGGGCTCAACACCCCAGCGTGTCACGGGTTTCGCGGCCGCTGCTCGGGTTGGTCCCCGTCGCGACTGCACAAAGCGTCTTGAGGGCATCGCCCCGCAGCGGCACACCGGTGAAATCGGCGCCGTCGATGCGCACGTCCAGGAAGCGGGTGTTGAAGGCGAAGGCGTCATCCAGCCGGGCGTTGCGCAGATCGGTTCCCTGCAGCACCGCCGAATCGAGGGTGGCGCCCCGGAGATCGGCGCCGGAGAGGTTGGCGTCCTGAAGCTTCGCCCCGAACAGGCTGGCGCCACGCAGGTCGCTGCCGTGGAAGTCGGCGTCCCGCAGATTGGTGAGATTGAAGGTGACGTTCTGCAGATCCGTGTCGTGGAAGTCAGCTCCGATCAACACCTGTTTGGCATAGTCCATCGCCGCCAGCGCGGCCGGCGGCAGCGCCAGCACCGCGGCGATCAGCAGGGCCAGCGCGGTCGCCGACCAGAGCCGCAGGCACAGGGGAGATGGAATGCCGCGGCGGAGGGGAAAACGGATCATCCGAAACGGGCGGCACGGTCAACGCCTAGTCATACCGGCGCTGGTGTGCTGTTGTCGAGCACCACGGCCTCCTGCCGAGGAGCACTGCGGCTTGGACGCAGGGATGAAACCGCCAGGGATGGCAGTCTCGAGAGCGCTTTGGCTCACCATGGGCTGGATGCGTTGTTGGCAGCGATTCAGAACCTCATCGATCGGCGCCCCGCGGTTGCAGGTGCCGCAGAGAGTCGTCCATCGGTGGGTGTAGCAACCTGTGGTCCAAGCCACAGATCCTCAAGCGCTGGCTTGAGCGCTTCCCCCGTGATCCAATCTGCGGATGCCCGATTCCGGCAGGGCCCGTCTTCGCGGCGCGCTGCCTGAGGCTCTCTGCCAGGCCACCGGCATCAGCCTGGCGGCCTCTCGGCAATCCTGGCTGCCGACGGTCTTCCGGGTCCAGCCATCCGGGTCCTGATGATCCCCGCCGTCGTGCCGAAGGGGATCCGCGCATCCACCCCAGCCCCCCTGACCGGAGCTGGGAATCCTGAACCCACCGACTGGCAGGTGCTGGTGCCCGGCTCAAGCGAGGAGAGCGGTCCCCAGCAGTGGGGCGACTGGGCGGAGCGGCGGGCCCTGGCCCTGCTGCGCGGCCGGGGCTGGCGGCTGCTCAGCCGCAACTGGCGCTGCCCCTGGGGGGAGCTGGATCTGGTGGTGGCCAAGCCGGGGCGGTTGCTGGTGGTGGAGGTGAAGGGGCGCCGCCCCGGCAGTCGCGATGGGGGGGGGCTGGGCGCCCTGCGGCTGGCCAAGCGACGACGGCTCGAGCGGGCCTGGGCCTGCTGGCTCGCCTGCCATCCTGAGCAGGCGGGGCTGCCCGTGGAGCTGGTGGCGGCCCTGGTGCCGTTGCCGGCGCCGGGGCGCGCCTGCCTGTCGGCTTCGGTGCGCTGGATCCGCCTGGAGATCTGAGGCCGGATCCGCCCTCCAACCCGCCCCGCTCAGCGCTTGACGGGGGACGGCGCCGTCCCCGCCGGCTGGTAGTCCACCGTGCAGCGGTAGCGGGTGTTGTCCATCCCCCCCACCCCGATCTCCTGGCAGCGGCTGCCGGTCACGGTGGCGCCCCGGGGCAGCTGCTCCATCGCCGCCTGCCGGGCCCCCTCCTGATCCAGGATCGAGTCGGCGGTCACGCTCTCCCCCCGGGCGGGGAGGGATGGAAGGATCAGCAGGACCGCCGCGATCAACAGCCCCGGCAGGCTGGGGGGATGGCGGAGGCAGGGAGCGGTCGCTGGCATGACGGCGCGGGCTGGCATTCCTCCAAGCTGTAGCGAGTTCCGCCGCGATGCGCCCGGCTCGCGCCCTCCCGCCCATGACCTTCGCAGGCCATCGGCCGCGCAAGCGCTTCGGCCAGCACTGGCTGATCGATCCGGGCGTGCTGGATCGGATCGTGGCAGCGGCCGAGCTGCAGGTCGGTGAGCGGGTGCTGGAGGTGGGGCCCGGGCGCGGCGCCCTCACCGAGCGTCTGCTGGCCTCACCCGCCGCCACGGTGGTGGCGGTGGAGCTGGATCGGGATCTGCTGGCTGGCCTGCGGCAGCGTTTCGGCGCCGCTCCCCGCTTCCAGCTGATCGGCGGCGATGTGCTGGAGGTGCCCCTGGAGCCCGCCGGTGAGCCCCGCGCCGATCGCGTGGTGGCCAACATCCCTTACAACATCACCGGTCCGCTGCTGGAGCGATTGGTGGGTCGTCTGGATCAGCCCCTGTCGCCCCCTTACCGGCGGCTGGTGTTGCTGGTTCAGCGGGAGCTGGGGGAGCGCATCCGGGCCCGGCCCGGGGAGAGCGCCTTCTCGGCCCTGAGCGTGCGCCTCCAGCTGCTGGCCCATTGCCGCTCCGTCTGCCCCGTGCCGCCCCGCTGCTTCTCCCCGCCGCCGAAGGTGGATTCGGAGGTGATCGTGCTCGATCCACTGCCCCCCTCGCAGCGCCTCGCCCCGGAGTTGGCGCGGACGCTGGAGCCGCTGCTGCGGCGGGCCTTTGCCTCCCGGCGCAAGATGCTGCGCAACACCCTGGCCGGTCTGCTGCCGGAGGCCGAGCTCGCCGACCTGGCCGCTGAGGCGGGGATCGCCCTGACCCAGCGGCCCCAGGAGCTGGATCCCCGGCGCTGGGTGGCGCTGGCGGCGGGCTTGAATCGGCGCAGCGCCGGCCGCGGCGAACGTCCCGTCTGACCCTGCTCCTCCCCCATGGCCGAGGTTTCGCTTCTCGCCCCCGCCAAGATCAACCTGCACCTGGAGGTGCTCGGTCTGCGGCCCGACGGCTACCACGAGCTGGCGATGCTGATGCAGAGCCTGGATCTCTGTGATCGGCTGGTGCTGCGCAGCACGGCGGATGGCCAGCTTCGGCTGGAGTGCGACCGGCCGGAGCTGCCCTGCGGCGCCGACAACCTGATCGTGCGGGCGGCCCAGCGGCTGCGCTCCCACGTGGGGCTGCCCGAACTCGGGGTGGCGATCAGCCTGGTGAAGCGCATCCCGGTCGGCGCCGGCCTGGCGGGGGGATCGAGCGACGCTGCGGCCACCCTGGTGGGTCTCAATGAGATCTGGAATCTGGGGCTGGAGCACCAGGACCTGATGGGCCTGGCGGCGGAGATCGGCTCTGACGTGCCCTACTGCCTCGAGGGGGGCACTCGCCTCTGTTTCGGGCGGGGTGAGCGGCTGGAGCCCCTGCCCGGGTCCCTGCGCCCCCTGGCGGTGCTCCTGCTCAAACATCCCCAGGCCAGTGTCTCCACCCCCTGGGCCTACGGCCGCTGCCGCGAGCTGCGCGGCGATTTCTATCTCACCCGGGAGGTGGACTTCGAAGTGCGGCGCCTGGCCCTGCGCCAGGGCCCGCTGCTGGCGGCTCTGGCCGCTGATGGGCCGCTGCCGCCCCTGCGCAACGACCTGCAGGCCGTGGTGGCGGCGGAGGTGCCGTCGGTGGCGGAGGGGCTCGCCCTGCTGCGCCGTTGCCCGGAGTCTCTGGCGGTGGCGATGAGCGGTTCCGGCCCCAGCCTGTTTGCCCTCTTCGCTGATCCGGCGTTGGCGGCGGCGGCGCAACGGCAGCTGGCGGAGGCGTTCGCCGCGGCCGGGTTTGAGAGCTGGTGCTGCCGATGCACCCCGACCGGTGTCAGCCTGGAGGTCCCCACGCCCGAGCGATGAGCGACAGCCCCGCCGATCCCCCCGCCCCCCAGGCGCCGCGCAAGGGACCGCTCAGTTTTCTCAGCGGCGCCCTCACCAGCGCACTGCTCGGCTGGCTGTGCCTGGGCTTCAGTCAGCGGCTGCTCACCTGGTATGCCGCCCACCCGCCCCACTACGCCTCGCCGGTGGCCCAGAGCATCGCCACAGCTGTGAAGACCCTGATCCTGGGCATGAGCTTTCTGGCCACCTTCAGCTTCCTGTTCATCGGCCTGGGGCTGCTGCTCACCTTCCTGCGCAGCCTGATGCCAGCCGCCGCCGGCTCCCCTCCCTAGCCTGGGGGCCCCACACCACGGCGATGACACCTCACGACCTGGGCCTCCTGGTGGTCCTGCTCCTGCCGGGCATGCTGCTTTCGGTGCTGGTGCTCAGCACCTTTGCCGCCGGTGGCTGAGCCCGCCTGAACCGGAGCGCCGGCCCCGGACTGAGATAGGTTGGCCGCGCACAGGCTGGCTGGAGCCCCGTGGCGGAAACCCTTCTTTTCAATGCCCTGCGCGACGCCATCGACGAGGAGATGGCCCGCGACCCCCATGTCTGTGTGATGGGTGAGGACGTGGGCCACTACGGTGGTTCTTACAAGGTCACCAAAGATCTTTACGAGAAATATGGTGAATTGCGGGTTCTCGATACTCCGATCGCCGAAAACAGCTTCACCGGCATGGCGGTCGGCGCCGCGATGACAGGCCTGCGGCCGATCGTGGAGGGTATGAACATGGGCTTCCTGCTGCTCGCTTTTAACCAGATTTCCAACAACATGGGCATGCTCCGCTACACCAGTGGCGGCAATTACACGATTCCCACCGTGGTGCGGGGTCCCGGTGGTGTCGGTCGGCAGCTGGGAGCGGAACACAGCCAGCGCCTCGAGGCCTACTTCCATGCCATCCCAGGCATCAAGATCGTGGCCTGCAGCACCCCCACCAATGCCAAGGGGTTGATGAAGGCGGCGATTCGGGACAACAATCCCGTGGTGTTTTTCGAGCATGTTTTGCTCTACAACCTCTCGGAAGAGCTTCCGGAAGGTGAATACATCTGCGCCCTCGATCAAGCGGATGTGGTGCGTGAGGGCCGTGATGTCACGATCCTCACCTATTCCCGCATGCGCCACCATTGCCTCAAGGCGGTGAAGCAGCTCGAGGCGGAGGGGGTGGATGTGGAGCTGATTGATCTGATCAGCCTCAAGCCATTTGACATGGAAACGATCTGTCGCTCGATCCGCAAGACCCGCCGGGTGCTGATCGTGGAGGAGTGCATGAAAACCGGGGGTATCGGCGCCGAGTTGATCGCCCTGATCACCGAGGAATGTTTCGACGACCTCGATGCACGCCCCGTGCGCCTTTCTTCCCAGGACATCCCGACCCCCTACAACGGCAACCTGGAAAACCTCACGATCATTCAGCCACACCAGATCGTGGCGGCCGCCCACCAGCTCAAGCAGGGAGCCCTCTGAAGCCATGTCGCGACCGCAGGGCTGGCTGGCGCTGATTCTTTCCCTGGCGATCGCCGCCGGCGCCCTACTCACCACCTGGAACACCCCCACCGATCCCCTCGGCCAGAAGCTGGGCCTCGACCTGCGCGGCGGCAGCCAGCTGACCCTGCAGGTGCTGCCGGCCGGGGAGATCCGCACCGTGAAGCCTGAGCAGCTGGAGGCTGTGCGGGAGGTGCTGGAGCGCCGCATCAACGGCCTCGGCGTGGCGGAGTCCACCCTGCAGACCGTGGGCGACGACCAGCTGGTGCTCCAGCTCCCCGGTGAGCAGAACCCCACCCAGGCCGCCAAAGTGCTGGGCACCACCGCTCTTCTCGAATTCCGGGCCCAGCGACCCGGCACCGAGAATGAGATGCAGAATCTGCTTCCCCTCAAGCGCCAGGTTGAAGCCGTTCTGGCGGTCCGCCGGCCTACCGCCCAGCGCGCAGCCACGGCCCCGGGCCAGAACCAACCCCCCAAGCCCAGCCTCAGCGATGAGCAGCGCGCCGAAGCCCTCCGTACCCTCGGGGTGAAGGTGCCCGAGGGCGGCGGCGAAATCGAGCAGCTGGAGGCCCTCGCCGATGAAGTGAACCGCCGTGTGCTGGCCCTCTATGGCCCCACCCTGTTCACCGGCAAGGATCTGCAGACCGCCGGTCGCCAGCAGCAGCAGAGCGGCAGCGGCTGGGAGGTGACCCTCAACTTCAGCCGTGAGGGCGGTGAGCAGTTCGCCCGTCTCACCCAATCGATCGCCGGCACGGGCCGGGTGCTCGGCATCGTGCTGGACGGTCGCTCCATCAGTGAGGCCACCGTGGGGCCGGAATTCCGCACCGCGGGGATCACCGGCGGCGGCGCCACGATCAGCGGTAGCTTCACGGCCGATGACGCCCGGGAACTGGAAGTGCAGCTGCGGGGTGGCTCCCTGCCCCTGCCCGTGAAGATCGTGGAGGTCCGCACCGTCGGGCCCTCCCTGGGGGCCGAAAACGTGCGCACCAGCCTGATCGCTGGCCTCGCCGGCCTCGCCATGGTTGGAGTGTTCATGGTGGTGGTCTACCGCCTCCCCGGGCTGGTGGCGGTGGTGGCGCTCTCCCTCTATGCCCTCTTCAATCTGGCCCTCTATGCCCTGATTCCCGTCACCCTCACCCTGCCGGGCATCGCTGGCTTCATCCTCTCGGTGGGCATGGCGGTGGATGCCAACGTGCTGATCTTCGAGCGGGTCAAGGAGGAGCTGCGCGCTGGCAACACCCTGATTCGCTCGATCGACACTGGCTTCTCCCTGGCCTTTTCCTCCATCTTTGACGGTCATGTCACCGGCCTGATCAGCTGTGCCGCCCTCTTCTTCCTGGGCACCGGTCTGGTGCGGGGCTTCGCTGTCACCCTGGCCATCGGTCTGCTGCTGAGTCTGTTCACGGCCCTCACCTGCACCCGCACCCTGCTCAAACTGTTGATGACCTACCCCGCTCTGCGGCGGGTCAACTATTTCCTGCCGGCCCGTCAGCAACCGGCCGCCACACCCTCCTGAGCTCCCTTCGCCGATCGCTCCCCTGTGACCGCCGCCCAACCCGCCACCGCCGCCGGCTCAGCTGTCGCTGGCCAGCCGCCCGCTCTGCCGTCGCCGCGCTTCCGGATCAGCCGCTGGCGACGCCCGGCCTGGATCGGCTCCCTGCTGGGCTGCTCTCTGAGCCTCCTCGGCCTGGTGCTCTGCTGGAGCAACCCGGCCATCCAGTCTCCGCTCCGGCCGGGCCTGGATTTCACCGGCGGTACCCAGATTCAGCTGGAGCGGAGCTGCCCCGGCACCTGTTCCGACCTCGGGGCCGACGCCGTGCGCCAGGCGCTGGCTTCGCTGCGCCTGCCATCTGATGGCGAGGAGCCCGCCCCCGCTGTTGGTGGGTCGGCGGTGCAGCTGCTGGATGGCGGCCGCTCGATCGCGTTGCGGCTGCCCGCCCTCACGGCTGATCAGGGGGAGGCGGTGGTGCGCGGGTTGTCCGGCGCCGTCGGCCCCTTCAATGCCGCGGGCACCTCCATCAACACGATCGGCCCCACGCTTGGTGACCGGCTGCTGCGTGGCAGCATCATCTCCCTGTTGGTGAGCTTCGCCGCGATCGCCGCCTACATCACCTTCATGTACAGCGGTGTTTTTGCCTTCCTCGCCCTCCTCTGCCTGGCCCACGATGTGCTGATCACCTGCGGGGTGTTCGCCTGGCTGGGCCTGCTGGCCGGGGTGGAGGTCGATTCGCTGTTTGCCGTGGCCCTGATCACCGTCGCCGGCTATTCGGTCACCGATACGGTGGTGATCTACGACCGCATCCGCGAGCAGAAGAAGGTTTTGGCCGATCTCTCCTTGATCGATCAGGTGGATGTGGCCGTGGACGCCACCATCACCCGCTCTCTTTACACCTCCTTCACCACCCTTCTGCCTCTGCTGGCCCTGATCTTCTTCGGGGGCAGCACGCTCTTCTGGTTTGCCGTGGCCCTGAGCGTGGGCATCGCTGTGGGCAGCTGGTCCAGCATCGGCCTCGCCCCCACCCTGCTTCCCGTGCTCTCGCGGCGATGATCGACACCCCCGCTCCGGCCCCCGATGCGGCCTCGGCCGCTCCGTTTGCTTCAAGCCGCCCTCGGGGCGGGCCATCGCTGGTGCCGCTGGTGCTGCTGTTCCTGGCGCTGGTGGACCTGCGGGTGGAGATTCTGCTGCTGATGGATCGCTTCACCTTCACCAGCCTGCTCCATGCCATTCGCTACCACTGGCTGGCCACCGCCGTGCTGCTGCTCCAGCCCTCCCTCTGGCGCCATTACGCCCGCCTGCCCCGCTGAGCGATCGAGTCACCGCCGGAGCGGGAAGGGTCGCTGTGGAAGCCATCCCTCTCCCAGCGATCCATCACATCGCGCACCAGCACCTCCTGGCTGACCACCTGGAGCACCACCACCAGGGGCAGGGCGAGCAGCACACCGGGCAGTCCCAGCAACACCCCCAGGCAGAGCTGGGCGATCAGGGCGACCGTGGGCAGAAGGTTCACCGTGCGGCTGAGCAGCAGCGGGGTGAGAAGGAACGCCTCACCGTTCTGGAGGATCAGGCGCAGGATCAGCACCTGCACCATCTTTCCAGGCGAGACCAGGAGCAGAGCCACCGCCATCGGCAGCAGGGTGGCGGCCGTGGGGCCGATGGTGGGCACGAAGGTGAGCAGCCCGCAGACGACACCACTGAGCAGGGCCAGGGGCACCTTCAGCAGCACCAGCCCGGCCCAGCTGGTCAGAAAGACCACCAGGGCTGAAAGGGTCATGCCGGCCAACCAGCCCCCGAGGGCCTCGCGGCATTCCTGGAGGATATGGCGCATGCGCGACCGGTAGAACTGCGGTGTGGCGGCGATCAAGAGGCGCTGGTGGCTGCGCGGATCAACGGCCAGGAGCACCGCCAGCAGAGCCATCAGCAGCAGCTGAAGGGTGCTGTTGGCCGCACCGCCGGCGATGCCCAGGGCACCGCCGGCCAGGTTCTGCAGCCGGTCGAGGCTGATGTTGGCCAGCGTGCTCTCGGCCCGCTCGAGCAGGGGAACCGTCTGCACCAGGGCGGTGAGCTTCGCTGGCAGCACCGGGATCAGCTCCGAGAGCTGCTGGGTCTGCTCCACAACCTCCGGCAGCAGCAGGCTCACCAGCAACCCCCCCACCAACCCCACCAGAAGGAGCACGATCACCAGTGCCATGGGCCTGGCCAGGGGAAGCCGTCGTCGCAGTTGACTGATCAGCACATCCAGGGCGACCGCCAGCACCACGGCGCCGAAGAGCACCAGCAACACCCAGCGCAGCTCCCAGGCCATCAGCCCGAGCACCACCAGAGCCAGTCCGCCCAGGAGGGTACGGGCGCTCATGGCCGTTCACCGAAGCGCTTGCGCTTCCAGGGATCGAGGATGTCGTGGATGAGCAGCTCCCTGATGATCACCTGCAGGCACACCGCCATCGGCAGGGCCAGGAACAGGCCGAGCGGTCCGAACAGCACGGTGAAGATCAGCTGAGCCGAGAGGGTGAGGCCGGGCAGCAGCTGCAATTGGTGGTGCATCACCGAGGGGGTGATCAGATAGCTCTCCAGGTTCTGCACCACCACGTAGAGCACCAGCACCGCCAGCGCCTTCCAGGGCGAATCCAGCAGGGCCACGGACATCGGGAAGACCGTGCTGAGGGTGGGGCCGATGTTGGGAATCACGTTCAGGATCCCCGCCAGCACAGCGTTGGCGGCCACCAGCTTCACGCCGAGCAATGACAGGCCGATCGCCGCCAGGGTGCCGACGCAGAGGGAGCTGATCAGCACCCCTCCCATCCAGCCGCTGAGGGCCTCGCCGCACTGCACCAGCACCTGGCGCAGCCGCCGCCGGTAGAAGGAGGGGGCCAGGAGCAGCGTCACCTCGCGGTAGTGGTTGGGCTGGGCACTGATCATCAGCGCCACCGCCACCACGAAGAGCGTCTGCAGCAGGCCGGTGCCCAGCTGGCCGGTCCAGCCAAGCAGGCGCAGGGCTCCGCCGCTCAGACCACTGGCCAGGGCCCCCGGACCATCTCCTTCAGGCCGGAACTGCTGCTTGAGCATGGCCAGGCCACCATCCTCGCTGCCGTAGAGCATCCGGGAGGCGCTCTCCAGGGAGCGGTGCAGCAGCTCCATCAGCACCGAAGCGGCCATGGGCAGCTTCTGCAGGAGTTCGGCGAACTGTTCCACGAAGGGAGGGATCACGGCCGTGGCCACCACCGTGATCACCACCAGCACGGCCAGCAGGCTGAGGCCCAGGGCCACCACCCGCCGGCAGCCGAGTCGTTCCCGCACCACCCCCACCAGGGTGCACAGGGCCATCGCCAGGATGACCGCGGCGAAGAGCAGCATCATCGTTTCGCGCAGGCTCCACACGAGGAGCAGCGCCGCGATGACGGCGATCAGTCCCAGCCACTGCCCGAATTTCAAGCGTCCGCGGGCTCCTGGTCCGCCTCCGGATCGGTGCCACTCGTCTCGGCACCGGCGAAACCGAGATCATGGGTTTCGGCGTAGCGCTGGGCGAAGCGCATGAACCGCTGGAAATCCTCAGGAGTCTTCCAGGTGTAGGTGGCCTCAATCGCTGAAGCCCGGCCGTTGACGAAGCGGGCCTTGACCTCGCGGGTCACCAGTTCCCCCTCCTCCTCATCGACCATGAACATGCCGGTGATGTCGCCCATGGTTTCCGGTGCCAGGGCCTCGGGTTCCTCGAACACGAACAGGGCCTGGCCGGTGCGACCGTCGCGGGAGCGGGTCAGACGGATGTCGGGGACGACCGGCTCGTCGACTCCGCGGAAGAACTGGATCGCGGCGGCCATGGTGTGCGGCGAAAGGCCGATCCTAGGCAGCGCCGAAGCTCCTGCCCAGCCGGCGCCTTCGAGATCCGTCTGACAAAGTGGGCCGAGCCGCCTCCGCCGGCCCCACCCGCACGGCCGGCCTTTCCTGTCCATGCTCTCCGGCCCACCGGTCACCTCCAGCGTTGCCGCCGAACAGCTGCTGGAACGCTTCCTCTCCGGCTCTCCACGGCAGCGCCGCAGCCTGCTGCCGACGCTGGAGCAGCGCGCCGCGGAGCTGATCCCCCTGATTCCCCCCAGCCTGGATCGCTGTGACCCCAGCGGCGAGGACTGGGCCTGGGGAACCCTGCTGCAGATCCTGCAGCGCCACGGTGGCGAGTCGGGCCGCGCCCTGCTGCGGGAACGCCGGCCGGAGGGCTGGCTCGCCACCCCCAGCGCCGCCGGCCTGGCCTACGGCCCGCTGCAGAGCCGGCTGCTGGAGGAGGACTTTGAGGAGGCCGATCGCCTCACCTCCAGCCACCTGCGCCAGCTCGCCGGTGCGGCCGCGGAACAGCGCGGTTACGTCTACTACTCCGAGGTGGCGCCGATGCCGGGCCTCGACCTGGTGAGCCTGGATCGGCTGTGGTTGTTCTATTCCCGCGGGCGTTTCGGCTTCTCCGTGCAGGGTCGGCTGCTGCGGGCCTGCGGCGGGCGCTGGGAGCTGCTCTGGCCCCGCCTCGGCTGGAAGCGCGATGGGATATGGACTCGCTACCCGGGCTCCTTCACCTGGTCCCAGGACGCACCGGAGGGTCACATGCCGCTGGTGAATCAATTGCGCGGCGTCCGGCTGATGGACGCCCTGCTCCACCACCCCGACCTGGCCCGCCGCTGTGAGGCCCCGGCCAGCTGAACGGCGGGGTTCGGCAACGGGTTAGCGTTGCGAAGCTGATTTCCACTGGCAGATGCCTCCATGGCAGCGCGCTGGGCCGACTTCATCACGCCCTCCACGCTCCAGTTGGCGCCGCTTCTTGAACTTCTCCTGGAGCCGATCGGCGACGCCCTGCGCCAGGCCGAGCTGCAGCTGGGGCTCCAGGAGGCCCTGGTGAATGCCGTGCGCCATGGCAATGGCTGTGATCCGGGCAAGTGCCTGCGGGTGCGCCGCATCATCACCCGCCACTGGGTGGTGTGGCAGATCCAGGATGAAGGCCCTGGCATCCCCGCCCACGCCCGCATGAACCAGTTGCCGCCGCAGCCGGATTCGGTGAACGGCCGGGGCCTCTTCCTCATTCACCACTGCTTCGACGATGTGCGCTGGAGTGGACGCGGCAATCGCCTCCAACTGGCCGCGCGGCGTCCGGGCCTGCCGGCGTTGGTGACGCGCCTGAGCGCCGGCTTCAGCGATCGCGCCTGGGGCAGCCCGGGTCGCTGACGGTTCCCTGAAGCCAGCCGAGGGCGTTTTCCAGGAGATCGATGGCCTGCTGGCGCCCTTCGCCGCAGTCGCGTCGACGGGGATCGTCGCAGCTGAGCAGTTGCATCAGGGCGGCGGCCATCTGCTCGGCGGCCCGGCGGGGGGCCTGATTCTTGACGGCGTGCCACTCCCGATCGCCGATCGCCAGGCGATGCACCAATTGCTCCGCCAGATCATCGGCCCCGTTGGGCCATCCCAGCCCGTCCCTGGGTGAAACCAGGTTGGGTTGCGCTGCCGCGGGCTGTTCCACTGGACGGTTTTCAGATCAGGCTCCATCCTGACCCAGACCTCCCCACCAACGCCGATG
Source organism: Cyanobium sp. (assembly GCA_044348065.1). GTDB lineage: Bacteria > Cyanobacteriota > Cyanobacteriia > PCC-6307 > Cyanobiaceae > Cyanobium. Next base: position 7,196 of record JBIKTO010000003.1, on the reverse strand, counting down.
GGCCCCCCGCCACCCCGTCCACGTCGCCGTCAGCGGGGGGCCGGTGTGCTCCATCCGATGGCGTCGGTGCTGAATCTGGCGGCACGGCGGCTTCCAGCCGCGGAAACCAGTGCCGCGATGCGCCGCCGCCGGCAGCGGCTCGGGCTGGTACAGCGCCTGCTTGATCCGCTGCCGGCGGGCCTGCTGGCCCCGGAGGCCCAGGCGGAACGCTTCTGGCGAATCGTCCGCTGGGCTGGTCTGGGGGTGCTGCTGGCCTGGGGTCTGCACCGCTGAGCGGTGGCTCAGGCGTCGTAGTACATCACGAATTCGTGGGGATGGGGCCGCTGACGCAGCTGCTGCACCTCCTCGTATTTGAGGGCGATCCAGTTGCTGATGAAATCCTCGGTGAACACGCCGCCGGCCAGCAGGTAGTCCTTGTCGGCATCGAGGGCCTCCAGGGCTCCGTTGAGGGAGGCGGGAACGGTGGAGATCTTCGCCAGTTCCTCCGCAGAGAGCTCGAACAGATCCACGTCGGTGCCATCGCCCGGGTCAATCTGATTCTTGATCCCATCAAGACCAGCCATCAGCATCGCCGCGAAGGCGATGTAGGGGTTGGCCAGGGCATCGCCGGAACGGAATTCCAGGCGCTTCGCCTTCGGATTGGGCCCGGTGAGCGGAATGCGCACCGCCGCGGAGCGGTTGCCCTGGGAGTACACGAGATTCACGGGCGCCTCGAAGCCTGGCACCAGGCGTTTGTAGCTGTTGGTGGTGGGGTTGGTGAAGGCCAGGAAGGAGGGGGCGTGCTTGAGCAGGCCGCCGATGTACCAACGGGCCGTCTGGGAGAGATTGGCGTAGGTGCCCTCGCCGAAGAACAGGGGTTGGCCGCCTTTCCAGAGGCTCTGGTGCACGTGCATGCCGCTGCCGTTGTCGGCGAAGACCGGCTTGGGCATGAACGTGGCTGTTTTGCCGTACTTGCGGGCGATGTTGCGCACCACATATTTGTAAATCATCACGTTGTCGGCCGCCTTGATCAGCTCGGAAAACTTGATGCCGAGTTCGTGCTGGGCGGTGGCCACCTCGTGGTGTTGCTTCTCGATCGGCACACCCAGTTCACCCATGGTCAGCAGCATCTCGCTGCGGATGTCCTGCAGGGTGTCATTGGGGGCGACAGGGAAATAGCCCTCCTTGAGCAGGATCTTGTAGGCGAGGTTGCCGCCCTCCTCCACCCGGTCGGTGTTCCAGGCGGCTTCAACCGAATCCACCTGATAGAAGCTGCCGCCGTTGCTGCTCTTGTAACGAACGTCGTCGAAGATGAAGAATTCCGGTTCCGGGCCGAAGTAGGCCGTGTCGGCCAGGCCGGTGGAGTTGAGATAATTCAGCGCCTTCTGGGCCAGGGCGCGCGGGCAGCGGGCATAGGGTTCGCCGCTGCGGGGCTCCTGGATCGAGCAGATCAGGCTGAGGGTCTTGTGGCTGTAGAAGGGGTCGATCCAGGCGGTTTCGGGATCGGGCACCATCGCCATGTCCGATTCATTGATCGCCTTCCAGCCCCGGATCGAGGAGCCGTCGAAGGCCACGCCCTCGCTGAAGGCGCTCTCATCGATCAGGTCCTTGCAGACCGTGAGGTGCTGCCATTTGCCGTGCAGGTCGACGAATTTGAGGTCGATCAGTTCGATGCCTTCGCTGCTGATCTGACGAAGAACGTCCTGAGCGGTCTTGGCCATGGCGGTCGTGCTGGCTGGGAAAAGGAAGGACGGCCGGCCCAAGGCCCGGCGCGGCTGGACGGTACGCAGCGTCCAGGGGATCGCTATGTAGCCGTTGGTACCAAAACCAGCCCTGTCGGCAGGCCCGACCCGGCCCGGGGCGCTGCGTAACCGTTCTTGTCAGATTGGCGAGAACCAGCCCCACGACAGGGGTCTGAAGACTTGCAAGTGCTAACTTCCGCTGCAGGTGCGTCGATTCCTGTCCATGCGCGATGCCATCAGCGGTCTGATCGGCCGTTACGACAAGCTCGGTCGTTACTTCGACCGCGCGGCGATCGACCGGATCGACGCGTACTACGCCGAATCCAGTCTGCGCCTGGCGGCCGTGGAGCTGATCAACCGCGAAGCCGCCACCATCGTGCGCGAGGCCTCCCAGCGCCTCTGGCGGGAGAACCCCGAGCTGATCCTCCCTGGTGGCAACGCCTACACCACCCGGCGCCTGGCCGCCTGCCTGCGCGACATGGATTACTTCCTGCGCTACGCCAGCTACGCCCTGATCGCCGACGACCTCACGATCCTCGACGAACGGGTGCTCAACGGCCTGGACGACACCTACAAGAGCCTGGGGGTCCCCACCGGCCCCTCGGTGCGAGCCATCGCCCTGCTGGCCGATGTGGTGGTGGAGATGCTCGAAAGCGCCGGCGGCGTGGATGCCCCCGCGGTGCGGGCTCCCTTCGAGCACCTCTGCCGCGGCCTCTCGGCCAGCAACGTGCGCGCCCGCTGAGCTCGCTTCTGCCCCACCCCGTTCCCTAATGTCGGCGGACAATTCCGCTGACGCCGGTCTTGCCCCTCCCCGTCCTCCCCGCTGTGAACGACGCGCACCGGCTCACCCTGGCGCCGATCGCCACCCCTGATCGGCTGCTGCTGGGTCCGGGTCCTTCCAATGCCCATCCCACGGTGCTGCAGGCCCTGGCCCGTACGCCGATCGGACACCTCGATCCGCTCTACATCGAGCTGATGGCCGAGGTGCAGGAGCTCCTTCGCTACGTGTGGCAGACCGACAATCGCCTCACCCTGCCGATGAGCGGTACGGGCAGCGCAGCCATGGAGGCCACCCTGGCCAACATGATCGAGCCCGGCGACAAGGTGCTCGTGGCGGTGAAGGGCTACTTCGGCCTTCGCCTCGTCGACATGGCCCAGCGTTACCAGGCGGATGTGGTCACGATCGAGCGGCCCTGGGGCGAGGCCTTCTCCCTGGCCGAACTGGAAGAAGCCGTCGCCACCCACCGTCCCCGCATCCTGGCGATCGTGCATGCGGAAACCTCCACCGGGGTCTGCCAGCCCATGGAGGGGGTGGGTGATCTCTGCCGCCGTCACGACTGCCTGCTGCTGCTCGACACCGTCACCTCCCTCGGAGCGGTGCCGCTGTACCTCGACGACTGGAAGGTGGATCTGGCCTACAGCTGCAGCCAGAAGGGCCTGAGCTGCCCGCCTGGCCTGGGCCCCTTCACCATGGGGCCGCGAGCGGAGGAGAAGCTTTCGGCCCGCACCAGCAAGGTGCCCAACTGGTATCTCGATGTCTCCCTGCTCAACCAGTACTGGGGCAGCGATCGCACCTACCACCACACCGCCCCGGTGAACATGAATTTCGGCCTGCGGGAAGCCCTGCGGCTGATCGCCGAAGAGGGTCTGGAGAATGCCTGGATTCGCCATCGCCGCAACGCCGAGCGCCTCTGGGATGGCCTGGAGCGCCTGGGTCTTGAACCCCATGTGCCCCTCGCCCTGCGCCTGCCCACCCTCACCACCGTGCGCATCCCCGAGGGGGTGGACGGCAGGGCCTTCACCCTTCACCTGCTGAACCGCTTCGGCATCGAGGTGGGCGGAGGTCTGGGCGCCCTGGCCGGCAAGGTCTGGCGGGTGGGGCTGATGGGCTACAACAGCAGCCCGGAGAATGTGGATCGCCTCCTCAATCTCTTCGAGAGTGAGCTGCCGGCGTTTCGCAGCCAGGTTCCGGCGGCGATGGCCGCCTGAGCCGTCGCCGGCGACGGAACCACTCCTCCAGCTGACGGCGGGCCTCCGCCTCCCGCAGCCCACCGATCACCCGCATGGCGTGATGGGCACTCGGGTCGCTTGCCAGATCCAGGCAGCCCCCCAGCCCTCCCCGCTTCGGGTCGGAGGTGGCGAACACCACCGTTCCCATGCGGGCCTGGATCAGGGCGCCCGCACACATCGGGCAGGGCTCCAGGGTCACCAGCAGGGTGCAATCGTTGAAGCGCCAGTCGCCGCGGCTGAAGGCCGCCTGGCGCAGCGCCACGATCTCCGCGTGGCCGAGGGGGTCCTGATGGCGCGCCCGCCGGTTGCTGCCCCAGCCCACGGCCCGGCCCCTGCCGTCGAGCACCACGGCCGCCACGGGCACCTCCCCCGACTCCCCTACCCGGGCGGCCTGGCGGAGCAGGCGATCCATCCACAGTTCGCGGCTGTCGCGGCAGGTGGGCATCGGTCGGCGGGCAGAATGCCCCCATCGCGGAGCGTTTGTTGGCCAGTCTCTCCCCTGCCCAACGGCCCGATCCACCACCCGAGGGGGCTTCCCGCCCTCATCGGGATGGGGGTAACGCAACGCCCCACCGGCTCGATCCCTTCGCGGATCCCTTCCGGGAGGCCCTCAGCCCGGACCCAGCCCTGGAAACCTTCCTCCAGGACGCCGCCTCGCGGCTGAGCCGCTGGCTGGGTTCCGCCGCCACCGGAGCTCCCCTGCCGGGCATTCACCTGCTGCCGGAACCGGAGCCGGAGGCCCGCGGCATCGCCCCCGAACGCCTGCTGGCCGATCTGCAACTGGTGATGGAGGGGGCCTACAACCCAGGCCATCCCGGTGCCCTGGCCCACCTGGATCCCCCGCCCCTCACCGCCGCCATCGCCGCGGAGATGGTCTGCGCGGGGCTCAACAACAATCTGCTGGCGGAGGAGCTCTCCCCCGGCATCAGCCGCCTGGAGCGCAGTCTCTGCGGCTGGCTGGCCACCCGCCTGGGGCTGCCGGAAGGTGCCGGGGGGGTGCCCGCCTCCGGTGGCAGCCTCAGCAACCTGATGGCCCTGGTCACCGCCCGACAGCGCCGGGGTCTGGCGGGCCGCCCGGAGGCCGTGGTGCTCTGTGGTGCTGACGCCCACGTGTCGCTCGACAAGGCGGTGATGGTGATGGGCCTTCCCCCCGAGGCGCTGCAGCGGTTGCCGGTCGACCGCCACGGTTGCCTGGAGGTTGACCGGCTGGCGGAGCGGCTGGCGGAGCTTGATCGGCGCGGCGTGCCGGTGATCGCCGTGGTGGCCACTGCCGGCACCACCGTGCGGGGGGCCATCGATCCCCTCGTGGCGCTGGCCGACCTCTGCCAGCGCTGGGGCATCTGGCTGCATGTGGACGGGGCGATCGGAGCGGTCTTCGCCCTGGGACGGCAGCGGCCGGCCGCCCTGGCGGGCCTCGGCCGGGCCGACTCGCTCACGGTCAATCCCCAGAAGCTGCTGGGCATTCCCAAAACCTCCTCCCTCCTGCTGCTGGCCGATCCCGCATCCCTCGCCCGCACCTTCGCCACCGGCCTGCCCTACATGGAGCCCGCCCAGCAGGCGGCGTCCGGGGAGTGGGCCCATGGCGGCGAACGGGGCCTGCAGGGCACCCGCCCCGCCGAGATCCTCAAACTCTGGCTCGGCCTGCGCCAGCTCGGGCTGGAGGGCATCGCCGACCTGCTGGACGGGGCCCTGGCCCGCTGCCGTCGCCTGGAGGAGCTGCTGGCTCCCAGCGGCGACCAGCTCCTCCTCCGGGGCGGCCCCCTCCACCTGCTGGCCTTCACCCCGGCCTGCGCCGATGCGGCCGCCGCCGAGCTGTGGAGTGAGCGCACCCGTTCCGAGCTGCTGGCCGCGGGGCTGATGCTCTCCCGCCCCCAGCACCAGGGTCGCCGCCACCTCAAGGCGGTGCTGGGCAATCCCCACACCCGCCCCAGCGATCTGGAGCGGCTCGCCGCCATCGTGGTCGCCAGCGTGGAGGGAGCATGAGCACCCCCCCCTCCGATCCATCCCGCCAGCGCTCCCGCTGGGTGGCGATCATCACCGGTGCCCTGTCGATCCTGGTGGCGGTGCTGTACCTGGGCTTCGTCACCCTGCTCGACAGCCGCGGGCCGCTGCGACCGCCGCCACCGGAGGCCTATGCCGGCGCCCTCACGGCCCCGGCCGGGGTGGCAGCCGTGGATCCGGCTGGCGCTGCAACGGTTCCACCACGCGGCTGAAGGCGGCGGCCAGGAAGCTGCGCAGGGCGCCCTCGCGTCGGTTCAGCTCGTACTCCCGCTGCAGCACCTCGGCCATGCCGCCGTCGCCCCAGTCCTGGTCCTGCTGGAAGTAGGTGATGAAGCTGCGGCCCGCCACCCGGGTGAGCCAGGCGCCACTCACCGCCTGCAGGGTGCGGCTGACCACCAGGGCGGGCAGGTTGAGGCTGAGGGCGCCGCTCAGGAGGGCCACCCCCCCCTTGATCAGCCCCAGGCCCGCCAGGGTGCGGCCCACGGACACCGCCAGGTCCTGGGCCGTGGCCCGGCTGAGGGTCACCCCGTAGACCCGGCCGATCTCCACCACCATCTGGGCGTGGACGGCAGCGGCGGCGAGCAGGTCGAGACCCGGCAGGGGCGTCGCCATCAGCACCCCCGCCCCGATCCAGGCATAGCGATCGACGATCGCCTCCGCGTCGCCGCGACGCTGGCGATCCAGCAGAGCACGGCTGGCCTCCCCCAGCCGCCGGCACTGCAGCAGCAGGTTGTCGGCGATCAGCTCCTCCCCGTCCTGGCGCAGCACCGTGGCGATGCGGCCGAGCAGGGCCTCGATCTCCGGCGGCGGTTGCAGGGGGCGCCCGCCGGGCATCGGCACCGACTGGGGGGAGGCGCTGGCCGGGATCACATCCTCCGGCGCGATGCGGCCGGCGCAGCGATGGCGCAGCAGGGCGAGCAACCGCTGCTCCTCCTGCTCCCCCCGCAGATCGCATTTGTTGAGCACCAGCAGCAGCCGCTTGCCCAGGGAGGCCAGGGCCTCGAACACCTCCCGTTCGCTGGCCCGCAGGTCGCCGTCCACCACCAGCAGCAGCAGATCGGCCCGCACCGCCTGGCGGCGGGCCAGCCGTTCCCGCTCCCGCCCCTCCTGGCCGGCCTCCAGGATGCCGGGGGTGTCCTCGAGGATCACCGCCCGCTCCAGACCGCGCAGGCGCAGGCGATAGCGGGCCGCCTCGCGCGTGCTGCCCATCGGCGCCCCCACCTCCCCCACCAGTTCCTTCAACAACGCCCGGATCAGGGAGGTCTTGCCGGAGGATCCGCAGCCGAACACCACCATCACCAGATCGCCCCGCTCCAGCTCCGCCTGCATGCGGGTGCGCTCCTCCCGCAGGGCCTGGCGCTCCACCGCGTCCCGCACCCGCTCGAGGGTCTGGTCGATCGCCTCGAGGTTGCGCTGGGCCGCCTCGCGGCGGTTGCTGGGGGGCGGCAGGGCACGGGCGTCCGC
>JBIKTO010000434.1:0-2755 GCA_044348065.1 Cyanobium sp. | reverse complement strand
AGCAACGGATGCCGGCGGTGTTGGTGCTCACCACCAGGTTGAACTGCAGCGACCGAAACCCCAACCGCCGGGCCTGCTGCAGCGCGTGCTGGCAGAGCAGGCTGCCGATCCCCTGCCGGCGGCCGTGCTCGGCCACCACGAAACCGGCATTGGCCACATGGGCGCCGAGGCAGAGGCTGTTGGGCCGGAGGTAATAGGTGCCGATCACGGTGGTGCCGCCGATCACGGCCACCATCACCACCTGGCTCTGCTCCACCCACAGGCATCGCGCCTCGGCCTCGCCGATGGCCGGGTCGTGGGGGAAGGTTTCGCCGGCGCGGAACACCGGCTCCAGGATGGCCCACACCGCCGGCCAGTCGTCCGGTTGGCAGGGTCTGATCTGCAGGACTGGGGAGGATGCTGCCAGGGCAGGGCTGTTGTCGGGCAGGGCCGATTCTCCTGCCCTGACGGCCCTGCTGGGCCCAGCGCGGAACCGGTTCCGCCGCCCCGCAGCTCGGCTCCGTCTGGAACGTACGGTTTAGGCTCTGGCCAGCCGGCAGGAATGGCATGACCTACAGCCTTTACACCCACGATTCCTGGGGTGTTCTCAAGATTGCCGATTTCCCCTCTCTCGACGAGGCGCGTCAGGCCTTCGGCAGCCTCTGCCAGGATCCCTGGTACCGCAATGATGGCACCGTCAAGGGGATTGAACTCGTGCAAGCCAACCCCGCCGGTGATGAGCAGCGGCTCGATTGGTATGGTTTTCAGTAGACAGAACCACCAGCAGGCAGAAGCATCAGTGGGCAGAAGCATCAGTGGGTGCAATCAACGGCTGCTGCTCGTCACGCCCCCGACGGTCAAGGCAGCGCCCATGGATTGGCGATCGACGCCCAGCCCGTGAGTCGGGTTGGCGCTGCCGCACCACGGTCCACCACCCAGACTGGAGCAGCAGCCCAGCGCCGAGCTGGCCCCCGATGACGGACCCCGACGCCACCACCGCCAGGTCCGATGCCCCGCCAGCCCCCGCCAGCGCCGCCGGCAGCGCCGGCCCGGAACCCCTGGACCTGCCCGCCGGGGTGCACCAGCTCTGCGGTTGCGGCCTCAGCCGCCACGGCTGGTTCTGCGATGGCGCCCACCTCGGCAGCGGCCAGGTGTCCTACGAGCTGCGGCTGGAGGCCCCCGCCACGCTGCCGATGTGCCGCTGCGGCCGCTCCCGGCGCTACCCCCTCTGCGATGGCCGCCACGCCGAGCCGCCCGCCAGGCCGTGGTGGCGCCGGTTCACTCCGCCCTCCTGATCGCCGCCACCCAGGCCCACGACCTGGGAGCCGCCGGTGCCAGCGACGACCTGCACCGCGCATCAGCGAGCTGGTGTGCGACATCGGCGCACCCGGGGTGGGGGCGCTGGCCAAGGAGATCCGAGCCAAGATCACCGATCCCACCATCCGGCGCCACGCCCGCCAGATCATCACGCTCCAGCGCCGCGAAATCCTGCAGATCAGGCGCAGGCTGCGCCAGCAGGGGCTGAGCAAGAGCGAGGACCGTCACGACGACACCCTCTTCCAGCCAGGCTGAACCGGGGGCCTGCTGCCCATCCGCAGGACGGAATCGGCGACGGCGGCTCCTGCTCGCGCACCCTTTCGGCTCGCCTCAGCCAAAGCGGTAGTGCTTGCGCACCGGCGCGTGCACCTCCCAGGTGCAGCGCAGACCCGCCGGGAAGGTCACCAGGTCGCCGGCGCCGAAGCGCACCGGCTCCCCCTCCTGCGGAATGACGGTGACCTCGCCCTCCAGCAGCAGACAGATCTCCCGCTCCCCGTAGGTCCAGGCGAAGGTGCTCACCGGGCAGGTCCACACCGGCCAGTCGCGGATGCCCTGCTCCGCGATCGTGCTCTCGGGGCAGGGGGAGGTGATCGCGATCTCCATGGCGGAAGGGGTCAGGGGCTGGGATACGGCCGCTGTTGCGGGGCGCTCGAAGGGCCGGGGTACCCGATCGATGATCGCCTGCAGGGTGCGCACCGTTGCGGTGATGTTCGGCCCTTTGTTGAGCATCAGCACCTCCGCCCGCGCTCCCATGGCGGCATCGGTGATCTCGGCCCGGGTGGGGGTGCCGTGGTGGGCCATCTCCTCCAGCACCTGGGTGGCCCAGATGCAGGGGATCCGGGCCGCGGCGCAGAGGCGCAGGATCCGCTCCTGGATTGAGGCCAGCTCCTCCCAGCCGCATTCGATCGCCAGGTCGCCCCGGGCGATCATCACCCCGAGGGGCGCGGGCCAGCGCATCGCCGCCAGCAACAGCTCAGGAAGATGGTGCACCGCCTGTCGGTTCTCGATCTTCAGAACCACGGCCAGGTCCTGCCGGCCCAGGCTGTGCAGCGCGGCCTGCAGCGCCTCGATGTCGGCCACGCTGCGCACGAAGGAGTAGCTGATCAGATCGGCGTGTTGCACGGCGAACGCCAGATCGGCGTGGTCTTTCTCGGTGAGCGCCGGCAGGTGCACGGTGCTGTCCGGGATGTTGATCCCCTGGTCGGATCGCAGCCGGCTGCCGCGGGGCCTGGCTGCGGTGATCTTCAGCCCCACCTCCCGGGGGGACACCGTCTGGATTTCAGCCCCGATCCTGCCGTCGTCGAAGAGCAGCCGCTCCCCTGGCCGGAGATCGGCAAACACCGAGGGCAGCGTGCAGGGGATCGCATCGGCGGCGTCGCTGGCGGTCGCCGTCAGCCGCAACCGATCCCCCACGCGCACCATGCGCTCGCCCGGCTCCTCGGGCAGGGCCGCCACCGAA
>JBIKTO010000433.1:0-2760 GCA_044348065.1 Cyanobium sp. | reverse complement strand
GTCGTCGGTGCTGGCGCCATTGGCGAGGAATCCTTGGAGGAGGCCGCTGTCATCGCTGATGGCGCTGATGGTGGCGGTGGTGGTTGGCGGTGTGGTGTCAATCGCCAGGGAGGGTGAGGCGCCGGCGACACCCGGATTGCCAGCCGCATCGGTGTAGGAGCCGGCGGCCACCGTGATGGAAGCGGTGCCGATGCTGTTGGCGGTGGGGGTGAAGGTGGCGGTGTAGACCTTGGGATCGCTCGTCACCGCCAGGTCGCTGATCGTTCCCCTGGTGGCGGAGATATCGGCAGCGACGAAACCGCTGGGAACTTCCGAGAAGGAGAAGGTGATGATGGCGGTTTGTCCGGCCTTGAGAATCGCGATGTTGCTGGTAATGGTGAGGCTGGGCGGCAGGGTGTCGTAGTTGAGGGCTGGCGTGCTGCCGTTGCTGCCCGGATTGCCGGCGGCATCGGTGTAGGAGCCGGCGGCCACGGTGATCGAGGCGCTGCCGCTGCTGTTGGCGGCAGGAGTGAAGATGGCAGTGCGGATCAGGCCCGTGCCGGAGACGGCGGACAGGGTGCCGCCGGAAACCACCACATCTCCGGAGCTGTCATTCCAGGAGAAGGAGCTGTCCGGGTTTTCCGAGAAGGAGAAGGTGATGGTGGCGCTCTGCCCTGCCTTGAGGGACGTGGTGCTGCTGGAGATCGCCAGGCTGGGCGGCAGGGTGTCGTACGTGAGGGCCGGAGTGCTGCCGGCACCGCCAGGATTACCGGCGGCATCGGTGTAGGAACCCGCAGCCACGGTGATCGAGGCGGTGCCGCCGCTGTTGGCGGTGGGGGTGAAGGTGGCGGTGTAGACCTTGGGATCGCTCGTCACCGCCAGGCCTGAGAGCATGCCGCCCGAGGTGGTGATGTCGCTGGCGCTGAAACCGGTGGGAACCTCCGAGAAGGCGAAGCTGATGGTGGCCGTTTGCCCGGCGATCAGGGCAGCGCTGCTGCTGGAGATGACAACTGAGGGTGCCAGCGTGTCGTAATTAATCAGCAGCGTACTCACGGGTTTGCCTGGATTGCCGGCGAGATCGGTGTAGGAGGCAGGGACGACACTGATCATTGCGGTGCCGAAGTTTTTGTCGAAGGGTGTGAAGGTAGCGGTGTAGACCTTGACGTCTTCGGTCACCGCAAGGCCTGTGAGTGTGCCCCCTTCGGTCGTGATGTTGCTGTCGCTGAATCCGGAGGGAAGCTCCGAGAAAGTGAAGCTGATGGTGGCGGTCTGCCCAGCGATCAGCTCGGTCGCACTGCTGGTGATGACAAGCGTGGGTGCCAAGGTGTCGTAAGAGATGGCTGATGCATAACCAGCGGCTCCAGGGTTGCCCGCCGCATCAGTGTATGAACCAGCGGCCACAATGATCGAGGCGGTGCCGCTGCTATCGGTGCGGGGGGTGAAGGTGGCGGTATAGATCTTTGGATCTGAAGTGACGGCCAATCCACTGATGATGCCGTCGCTGCTGGGGAGGATGGCGCTGGGGGTGAAGCTGGGGATGGGTGTTTCTGAAAAGGCAAAGAAAATCGTTGCCGTTTCGCCTGTTTTGAGGGCGGATTGATTGCTGGTGATCGTGACGGTTGGTGGGATGGCGTCAATCGTGAGGCTGCGCGGTGCCGAGACGGGACCTGTAGTTCCACTGATGTCTGCAACCTGAACGCTGAAGGAGTAAGTGCCGGAGACGAGGGCAGTGGGCGGCGTGAACGACCATGTTTGGTCGGCAGGGTTCACAACAGCGTGGCCCAGAAGGGTGGAGCCGGCCAACACCCGCAGGCTTTCGCCGGGCTTGAGGGGGGCGGAGAGGCTGCCGAAAAGGGTTGGCGTTGGGTCATCGGTGAGGCCTGCCTCCACAACCAGGCCCATTGGCATACCGAAGTCATCTGCTAATCCGAGAATGGTGGCGGTGGTCGTTACAACATTGGTGTTGAGGATGAAGCTGCTTGCCACTGGCGAGCTGAAGGCGGCATCGCCCGAGGTGGCATCAAGGCTGACGCTGAATCTTTCCGCGGTCTCGTAGAGGCTGTCTCCCGCCACATTGATGCTGATGATCTTTTCAGTTTCTCCAACGGCGAAGGACACCTCTCCCGAGGGAAAGATGCCACCAACAAAATCCTGCGCACTCGCAGGTGTGCTGCCCGAGCCGGCAACAATCCAGGAGATCTTGCTGATGAACGAGGTGTTGACCGAGCGGGTGATCCGAAACTGAAATGGCGTGGCACCCGACGGCGGTTCGGCCAGGGACTCCTGCAGGGCGCTGATCGCGTAGCTGGGTGTGGGGCCGAGGAAGGCCTCCACATTCAGGCGGCCGCCGGTGACGGTTTTGCCGGCCAGGGAAGCGGTGGGTGTGGTGCTCGCCAGCAGCGCCGAGCGGATCTGGGCCGCACTCGCACCAGGTCGGGAGGCGGCGTAGAGGGCGATGGCACCGGTGACATGGGGAGTGGCCATGGAGGTGCCGCTGTAGCTGCCATAGCTGGCACCGGGCAGGGTGGAGAGAATCGAGGAGCCGGGGGCGCCCAGATCCACGGTGCTTGAGCCGTAGTTGGAAAAGCTTGAGAGGCTGCCGGTGTTGGTGATCGAGGCCACGGAGATCACCGCGTCGTAGCTGGCCGCCGTCAGGCTGCTGGTGGCCAGGCTGGTGTTGTAATTGGCGGCCGTGACTGGCGTGAGATCATTGTTGCTGGCCGAATTACCTGCGGCAGCAACGAATAGAATGTCCTGTTTGGCTGCACGAATGAGAGCGTT
>JBIKTO010000431.1:0-2766 GCA_044348065.1 Cyanobium sp. | reverse complement strand
AGCTCGGGCGTGCCCCAGCCCACCAGGCCCCCCAGCGCCGCCAACGCCAGCACCGCCAGCGGGTTCGCCACCCCCGCCAGCACCAGGCCCGCCACGGCGCCGCCCAGGCCGAAGGGCAGCCCCAGGGGCAGGCCGCTCAGCAGGCTCGCCCCGAAGCCCAGCACCAGCCCCGCGGCCAGTGCCCCGATCGCCCCCAGCGCTCCAGAGCCACCGGCGGCCAGCAGGCCATACACGAATCCCAACGCCCCGCCGGCGATGGCATACGCACGTCGCCCCGGTGGCTCCCCCTTCAGCGCCAGCAGCAGGGCCGACAGCATGGGCGAGAAGGTGAGGGCATTGAAGGTGGAGATCGCGATCGCAAACAGGATCGTGGCCGCGAATTGTCGGTAGATCGTGCCGGTGGCGCCCGGGAAGAACAGCACCGGCACGAACACCGCGAACAGCACCAACGTGGTGGCGATCACCGCGCCGAACAGTTCGTCCATCGTTCCCTTCGCCGCCGCCAGGGCGCTCAGGCCGGCCTGCTTTTTCGTGGCGGTGTTCTCGATGATCGTGATCGCGTCATCCACCACCAGGCCGGTGGCCAGCACCAGGCCGAAGAGGGTGAGCTGGTTGAGGGTGAAGCCGAACACCAGCACCCCCAGGAAGGTGCCCACCAGCGCCACCGGAATCGCGATCGCCGGCACCAGGGTGGCCTTCCAGTCCTGCAGGAACAGAAACAGCACCAGCACCACCAGAATCACCGCATCCCGCAGCGCCGAGCTCACCCCCGCGATCGAGGCCCGCACGAAATCGGTGTTGTCATAGATCTTCTCCATCACCATCCCCACCGGCATCGTGGCGGCGAACTCCTCCAGCACCGCCTCCACCCCCTGGCTCACATCCAGGGCGTTGCTGCCGCTGAGCTGGTAGATCGCCATCCCCACCGCGGGAACGCCACGCAGGTCGCTGGCCTCCACCGCGAAGCTTTCACCCCCCAGGCTCACCCGGCCCACATCCCGCAGGCGCACCACGCCGCCATCGGCCGTGGCGCGCAGGATCAGGTTCTCAAAGTCGTCGGTGCTGCGCAGCCGGCCCTGCAGCTGCACGGTGAAGGTGTACTGCTGGCCGGCCGGGGCCGGGGCGCCGCCGATCTGCCCCACCGGCACCAGCCGGTTCTGGCTGCGCAGGGCCTGCACCACATCGCTGGCGGTGAGCTTGTTGGCCGTCAGCCGCGTGGGGTCGAGCCAGAGGCGGAAGGCCAGCTGGCGATTGCCGAAATACTGCAGATCCCCCACGCCAGGCACACGCCGGATGGCATCGGTGAGGTTCTGATCCAGCAGGCCGCTGATCGTTTCAAGGCTGTAAAGGTTACGGGGGTCTTCGCTGGTGAAATTATAAACGAGCAGGATCGAGTTTGAGGCCTGGTTCACGGTGATCCCCGATTGGCGCACCTCCTCCGGCAGGCTCGGCTGGGCCAGCGCCACCCGGTTCTGCACATTCACCTGGTTGATGTCACCATCGCTGCCGCTGGCAAACGTCACCCGAATCGCGCTGGTGCCATCCGCCGCGCTGCTGGAGGAGATGAAGTCCATGTTCTCCACCCCGTTGATCTGCTGCTCCAGCACGGCGGTCACCCCCTGCTCCACGCTCACCGCATCGGCCCCCACATAGCGGGAGGTCACCTGCACGCTCGGCGGGGCGATATCCGGCAGGTTTTCGATCGGCAGGATCGGAATCGCGATCAGGCCGGCGATCACGATCAGCAGGCTGCACACCGTGGTGAGCACGGGGCGGCGGATGAAGGTGTCAGAGAGCGACATGAACTCCGTGCAGCGCCCCGCTCAGTTCGCCGTGATCGGCAGGCCGTGGCGCAGGTTGATCAGATTTGAGGTGATCACCCGCGCGCCAGGCTCCAGGCCGCGCAGCACCGGATAGCGGTTGTTCTGCAGCGGGCCCAGCTCCACCGGCGTCTGCAGGGCGAACTGGCTGCCGGGCGGCAGCTGGCGCAGCGCCGCCAGCTTCGCCTGCCCCGGCCGCTTCTCCAGATCCGCCAGGCTGCCCACCCGGAATACAAAGCTCTGGCCCGAGATCTGCGTCACCGCCGCAAACGGCACCGACAGCTGCTGGCGCGCGTCCAGCACCACCCGGGTGCGGGTGCGCAGGCCGTTGCGCAGGATGCCGCCGGGATTGGCGAATTCCGCCTTCGCCAGCAGCGACTGGGTGCCCGCCACCACCGCCGGATCCAGGGAGCGGATCGGCGCCGTGGCCAGCGGTTGGCCGCTGGCCGGATCCAGCAGGATCACCGGCAGGCCCGGCCGCAGGCGGGCGGCATACACCGCCGGCACATCCACCCGCGCCAGCAGCCGGTCGTTGCGCACGATGCGGGTGAAGGGGGCGCCGGCCTGGATCACATCCCCCTGCTTCACCTGCACATCGCCCACCACCCCGCCGATCGGCGCCGTGAGATCGCGGAAGGCCAGGTCGGCCTGGCGGGCGATCAGCTGGGCGCGGGTGGCGATGTATTTCTGGCGGAAGTCGTCGCGTTGCAGGGCGCTGGCAGCTCCCTTGCGCACCAGGAAATCAAAGCGCTGGTAATTGAGCCGGTCGGATTCCATCTGCGCCTTCAGCCGGGCCACATCGGCCTGGATCTGGGTCTGGTCCAGCACCAGCAGCAGCTGGCCCGGGCGCACCGGATCCCCCTGGCGCACCAGCAGCCGCTCGATCCGCCCGCCGGCCTGGGCCGCCAGCTGCACCTCCTCCAGGGCCTCCAGGGTGCTCACCGTG
>JBIKTO010000432.1:0-2766 GCA_044348065.1 Cyanobium sp. | reverse complement strand
GTAATCAAGTCTCCCCATGGCCTCCTCCGCCCTCTGCTGCCCGGTCCGCCAGGTGCTCGTGCACGTCGATCCCGGCAGCAGCAAAGCCTGGTCCGAGCCCCGCGTCACGGTCCCCATCGGCCGCCGCGGCCGGCCGGTGCAGAAGCCCCGCCTGATGCCCCTGCTCACCGCCCTCTCGGTGGCCCGCAAGCTCCAGGCGGCGCAGGTGGGCACCGTCTCGGTGCTCTGAGCGGCCAGGGGCCGCCCCGTGGCGGGGCCCTGCGGGGCCCCGCTTTTCCCGTGGACGTTCGCCATCGGCATTGGGCTGTCGCTGCGCTCGCGCTGCCTTGGCGGAGAGGGGGCCGGGGAACCGGCTCCGGTTGGGCGATGGATGCCCCGGTGGGGGGGCGCAGGGCCGCTGCCCTTCCCGGTTTCCCCATGGCTTCCCCTCTCTCCATCGGCATCGAGCTAGATCCAGCGGGCGTTGATCGCCGCTGGGTACGTCTGTGGCTGCTCGATCGCTCTGGCGCCCCCTCAGCCCGCTGCCGCTTGGTGGCGCGCAGCGCGGCGGTGCAGAGGGCGCGGGAGCTGCAGGCTGCCCATGGCGCGGGGGAGCTGTGGTGGGTGTGAGCGCCCAGCAAAAGCCCACCAGGCAACCCAGGTCTGGGGCCGTGGGGCAGTGGGCCGGTGTTGTGCGGATCGTGCGGCCGTTGGCTCGGGGCAGGCCTTGCCAACGGGGATCGCCGATCACCGGAGCGGGTCTGGACCCTTCTTGCACTCCCGCTGGAATCCCTTCCAACGGCTCTGACGGTGAAGGGTGCTGGGGGGAGGAGACAGCAGGGTCGAACGCCGTTGTTGGTGTTGTCGTTGTCCGGGTGGTTGCTGTTCCGGAAGGCGGCGCGGCAGTTGTGCGGTTCGTTGAACCAGGAGCCACCGCGCAGCAGCTGGGCGACCCGCCCTCAAGGCTCAGCCTAGGGGTGATCTCGGGACCAGGTCCGCGCAGAAGCCGTGGGGCAAAAACAGGCGGCGGCGGAGCCGAACCGTGTGGCCATGGGCCAGGTGCGCGTTCCAGCTCAGGGCGGAGGCGTGGGCCTGGGCATGGCGGAGACGACGGTGCGCCAGCCCCTGGGCGCAACGGCGCAGACCCCGGCGAATGCGCAGCAGGCTGTGGTTACGCAAGCGGATGCGCCCGCCGATGACATGAAATCCCACGAAACTGGCGCCGCTGGCGGTGCGGTGGAGGTGGGTTTTGTTCGGATGCGGGCGTAAACGCAGGCTGACCAGTTCCTGCCACAAAACCAGCAGAGCCTGACGCAACGGCTCCGGCTGATCGGCGAACAGGGCCAGATCATCCACATAGCGCATGTGGGCCCTGACGCCGGCAAGTGCCTGCAGCTTGTGATCGAGGGCATCGAGGTGGAGATTCGCCAGAAACTGGCTGGTGAGGTTGCCGATCGGCAGGCCTCTGGGTCGCTCCAGGGGGGTCAGCAGGGTGTCGTCAGGAAAGGCATCGATGGCGGGGCCACCACTGGCGCCGTTGGCCAGGATCAGGGCCAGCAGCCAGAGGGTGTGAGGGCAGGCGATCCGGCGCTCCAGTTGGGCGATCAGCGCGAGGTGATCGATGGACGGGAAGTAGAGGCGAATATCGGCCTGCAGGATCCAGCGGTGTTCGCGGCAGGCCCGGGCAAAGCGGCGCAGAGCGCGATGGCTGCCGTAGCCAGGGCGGTTGGCGTAGCTGGTGGGGAGGAAGTGCCGCTCCAGGGGCGGGGCGATCACGGCGATCAGGGCGTGATGCACGACCCGATCCCGGAAGGGTGCGGCGCTCACCAGGCGTGGTTTGGGCTCACGCACCAGGAACTGCCGGTAGGAACCGGGGGCGTAGGAGAAGCTGCGCAACTCGTGCTGCAGCTGGAACAGTTCAGCCTCCAGGTTGGCGGCAAAGGCGAGCACATCGGGGCGGTAGCGCTTGCCCTTGCTCGCCTTGCGGAAGGAGGCGAGCAGGGTGGGGAAGCTGGTGATGCGGGGATAGAGATCCCGCAGCGGCGGTGGGGGCTTGGCCATCCGGACGAGGCTCAGGTCGGAGCGCTTGCCTGGCCCTGGCGCCGCTGCTGGCTGATCCAGCCGCCGAGCTGACGACCCACCTCCTCCACCAGACGGGCCACATGCTCGTAGCGGCGATCATCGATCAACTGGAAGTTGTGCAGCAGGCGGATCTGCAGGCGCAGCAGATCCAGGCGGGCATTGAGGGGTTCAAGGCGCTCCAGCTTGGCGGTGGCATAGCGCGCGGCGACCAGGCCCTCCAGCAGATCGTAGAGGCCACTCACCAGGCGATCGCCGAGGGCAAAGCGGTGATCGCGGGGCAGGCGGTTGAGCAAGGGCACAAACCACTGGATCAGATCCATGGTGGCCTGGATGATCGGCAATTCGCCGCGGCTGGGGGCACTCATTGCGGCAGACGATCCAACATGGGAGGGACGCAAAAATTCGAGGCGCCTGCGGCGCCAGACCCTCCAGCCAAACAGCCCGGCAACACGAAACCCAACAGCCAGGGCAAAACCAAACAGCCCCAGGGCAAAGGGCCCGAGGGCTCAAGAACCAAGAAGGGAGCCTGGGGGGAGGAGACAGCAGGGTCGAACGCCGACGAAGGTGTAGACGTTGTCCGGGAGGTTGCTGCTCCGGAAGGCGGCGCGGCAGCTGCGCGGTTCGCCGAACCAGGAGCCACCGCGCAGCAGCTTCAGCTCTTTCTGGGCCGTTCCCAGGGCCTCCAGGGCCGGATCCACTCCCTCC
>JBIKTO010000070.1:0-8714 GCA_044348065.1 Cyanobium sp. | reverse complement strand
TGCCGCGGTCGATGCGATTGCCGGGAGGCTGCGCTCCGGTGGCCGGCTCTTCTACCTCGGGGCCGGCACCTCCGGTCGGCTGGGGGTGCTCGACGCGGCCGAATGCCCCCCCACCTTCTGCTCCCCGCCGGAGCTGGTGCAGGGGGTGCTGGCCGGCGGCGCCGCCGCCCTGCTGCGCAGCTCGGAAGGCCTGGAAGACCTGGCGGACGCCGGCCGGGCCGATCTGGAGGCGCGGGGATTCGGCCCGGGCGATGCTCTGGTGGGGATCGCCGCCGGTGGAACGACCCCCTACGTGCTCGGCGGCCTCGCCCACGCCCGCGCCCTCGGGGCCCTGGCGATCGCCATGGCCTGCGTGCCGGCGGAGCAGGCGCCCATGCCCTGCGACATCGACATCCGGCTGCTCACGGGCCCGGAGCTGCTCACAGGCTCCACCCGCCTGAAGGCCGGCACCGCCACCAAGATGGCCCTCAACATCCTCTCCACCGGCGTGATGGTGCGCCTCGGCAAGGTGTATGGCAACCGCATGGTGGATGTGGCGGTCACCAACAGCAAGCTGGAAGACCGGGCCCTGCGCATTCTCAGTGATCTCTGCGGCATCGACCGGGCTCGCTCCGGCGCTCTGCTCGCCCGGGCCGGGGGTTCGGTGAAGCTGGCGCTGCTGATGGAGATGGCCCAGCTGGAGGAGGTTCCCGCCCGCGAGGCCCTGGAACGCTGGGGCCCCTCGCTGCGCTCCACCCTGCGCGCCCTCAAGGATCAGGGCACCTCGTCGGCGTCCAACACCACCCAGAGCCTCTGACTGCGGGGTGAAGCCGTGGCCGCTCCCCGGTACAGGGCCACGCGTCCGTTGCTTCCAACCTTGACCAGTCCGGGGGGGTAGCCGGAGCGATTTCCCAGGTTGGCAAGGCTGGCGGCGGAGCGGAAGCCGAGGGCGGCGGCGGCGGCTGGCGTGGACAGAGCGGCCCGATCGGCCAGGCGTTCGAGCAGCACGGGCTCAACCACCTGCCCATCACAGAACTCCGAGAGGCCCGGCACAGGGGTTGGCCTTCTGCGGGCCTTGGGGTCGCGATCAGCCTCCAGCCGTTCCAGTCGACGCAGGATGGAGGTGAGGGAGGCGTCGGACTCCGCATCAACCGCCTGCGCTGCTGGATCGGCCAGCGGACGGCGGAAGATGATCATCGACAGGCTGCCGATGGTGTTGATCCCCACCATCTCCCAACGCTCCTGACCCAGGCGGTTGAGGAAAATCTGCAACTGCTGCGCCGGATGATGGGGCTGGCCCTTGCCCGCCGCCAGGGGCGTGTAATGGCTCGGGAATTCCTGCGCCAGGTATTGACGGCTGAACGGAATCGGGGGTTCCGAGGCCTCGGCTTCAGGCGGGGTTTCGGGCCGGCCTGGCTTGGGGGGCTCCACATTGAGGTGGATCACCCGGTACTCCCACGGCTGACCAGGGGCGGCGCTGAGCGAAGCCACGGTGGCTAACCCCCGTAGGCCCCCCAGTAGGGGCTGGTGAGCAGATCGAGGCGCCGTCGGGTGCTCTCCGGCACATGCTGGGACGGGGTCATCAGGGCATGGCGCAAGGCGGTGTGCGCACGGCTCGTGGGGCGTCGCTCCGCCAGCAGGGCCGCGGCATTCACAAGAATGCGCTGGGCCAGGGCGGCATTGCTGCGGAGATTCTCGATGACCATCTCCACGGTCACGGCTGCATGGTCGCTGTGCCAGCAGTCGTAGTCGGTGACCATGGCCAGGGTGGCGTAGGCCATCTCCGCCTCCCTGGCCAGACGGGCTTCACTGTGGTTGGTCATGCCGATCACGGAACATCCCCAGGACCGATAGAGCTCCGATTCAGCCCTCGTGGAGAAGGCAGGACCCTCCATGCAGAGATAGGTGCCACCTTCATGAAGGGTGTGTCCTGAAGCCATGCTCTGGCGACCGGCCTCCGCCAGCACGTGCGAGAGATCGGCACAGAAGGGATCCGCCAGGGTGACGTGGCCCACGGCCCCATCCCCGAAGAAGGTCAGCGGGCGCTGGTGGGTGCGATCGATGAATTGATCCGGCACCAGCATGTCGAGAGGGCGCACCTCCTCACGCAGCGAGCCCACGGCGGAGATTGAGAGGATCCAGCGAACGCCCAGCGAGCGCAGGGCCCAAATGTTGGCGCGGTAGGGCACTTCGCTGGGGGTGAAGCTGTGGTGGCGACCGTGCCGTGCCAGGAAGACCACCTCCAGCGAGCCGAGCCGTCCGATGCGGAGGCTGTCGGACGGCGAGCCGAAGGGGGTCTCGACGGGAACCTCACGAACATCCTCAAGGGCGTCCATCGCGTAGAGGCCGCTGCCGCCGAGCACGCCAAGCCTGGCGCTGGCCAGGGAGTGAGCCTCCGGTGCTGAGTCTGCTGGATCGGTGGGGGGTGCGGTGCCCATGGCCATGCCTTCAGTCCCCAGCGTAGGCGCCCCAGCCGAGGGGAGTTCGGTCTATGGTCGAAAAGTGAATAAAGGATCCACGATGACCCAGGCCGTGATGGAAACCGATGCGGGCACGATCCATCTCACCCTGTTCGATGCCGATGCCCCCGGTACCGTGGCCAACTTCGTGAAGCTGGCCCGCGATGGCTTCTACGACGGCCTGTCCTTTCATCGGGTGATCGATGGCTTCATGGCCCAGGGCGGCTGTCCCAACACCCGCGAGGGGGCCCGGGGAATGCCCGGCACCGGCGGCCCTGGCTACACGATCCCATGTGAGATCAACGCCAACCTCCACCGGGCGGGCAGCCTGTCGATGGCCCACGCGGGCCGGAATACCGGCGGCAGTCAGTTTTTTCTCTGCCACGCCCCGCAGCCACACCTCGATGGCCAGCACACGGTGTTCGGCCACACGGACGATTTGAAGGTGGTGCTGTCTCTCCGCAATGGTAGTCGCATCCTCAGCGTGCACATCGAGGAACCCCAGGCCTGATGACCGTTCCACCCACCGCGATGTGCGTTGGACGACGTGGTTTCAGGTTTTTTCAGCTCTTCCTTTGACTACTTTCAGGCAGCGACCGAGCCCTCCCATAGGGTTGGAAACCCTTCCCTCTGGGGATGTCGATATCTTCAACAATGCGACTCGATCCCCTCGCCATGCCTTCACCATCCCCCGGAGACGAGAGGCTCCCGACGTCACCCCCAGCATCTGTTCCCATTCGGCGGCGCCTCACCGTGGAGATCGGTGCCGAACTTCACAAGCGACTGCGGCTGAGGGCGCTTCAGGATGGCGAGACCCTGGCCTCAATGGTGGCGGCAATTCTCCACGAAACCATGGACCACTGGGATCAACACCAATCCAAACCCAAGCGAGATTCCCATCCCAATGGGATCCGCACGCAGCGCAACCCGGAAGGCACCTCCTCCCCCTTCTGACCGTTTCTGCGAGCTTCCAGGTGCGGGGGCGCCATGAGCCCTGAGTCAGCCCGTATCCTGCTAATCCACCAGAATTTTCCTGGCCAGTACCTGCATCTGGCACCATCCCTGGCCAGCCAGGGCCATCAGTTGGTGAGCATCGGCGCTGAACAATCCCGCGCTCTGTCGAACATCCCCCTGCGTCGCTATGACCCACGCCCCCTGCAGGGTCAGCCTGCCTGCCATCCCTGGCTGGCGGATACCCAGGGGAAGCTGCTGAGGGCGGAAGCGGTGGCCCTGCTGGTGCGACAGCTTCTTGATGAAGGCTTCAGCCCAGATCTGGTGATCGGCCATCCCGGTTGGGGAGAGCTGCTGGCCTTGGCGGACCTGCTGCCGGGGGTGCCGGTGCTGCATCAACAGGAGTTCATCTATCGCGTGCAGGGAGCCGATTTCGGTTTCGATCCGGCGGTCGATCCCCCCACCTGGGCAGCGGCCACGCGGGTGAGGCTGCGGCGCAGCCTGCAACTTCAGGCCCTCGATACCTTCTCCTGCGGCTTGACGGCCACCTGGTTTCAGTGGAGCAGTGTTCCGGAAGCCTACCGAGCGCGGGTGCAGGTGATTCATGAAGGAATTGACACGGAGCTGATCACACCGCAGCCACCTGCCCAGGAGAGTGATGAACTGCGTCTCAGCAAGCGGGGGTTGGTGATCGGGGCAGGGGAGGAATTGGTGACATTCGTAAACCGCAATCTCGAACCGATGCGCGGCTTTCACGTGTTCATGCGCATGTTGCCGCTGCTGCAGGAGTTGAGACCCCAGGCGCGGGTGGTGGTGATTGGCGGTGATGGGATCAGCTATGGCAATCCCCCTCCCGCTGGAGCGAACTGGCGCCAAGTGCTCTGCCGGGAACTGGAGGGCCGCATCGATCTGGAGCGCGTGCATTTTGTCGGCCGGGTGCCGC
This sequence comes from Cyanobium sp., assembly GCA_044348065.1. Classification (GTDB taxonomy): domain Bacteria; phylum Cyanobacteriota; class Cyanobacteriia; order PCC-6307; family Cyanobiaceae; genus Cyanobium. The sequence continues at coordinate 4,382 of JBIKTO010000070.1, read as the reverse complement.
CACGGGTTTTGCACGCCGTCATGCGGCTCAGCCGTTGCCATGTGTACCTCACGGTTCCCTTTGTGCTGAGCTGGAGTCTCCTGGAGGCCATGGCCTGTGGAGCGGTGGTGGTGGGGTCCCGCACGCCTCCGTTGCAGGAGGTGATCGAATCGGGTCGTAACGGTCTTCTGGTTGACTTCTTCGACAGCGAGGCACTGGCTCGTCAGGTGGCAGCCGTGCTGGCGGACCCCGCCGCCCACGCACCCCTGGCCGAGCAGGCACGTCGTGACGTGGTCGACCGTTTTGACCTGCGCAGCCGTTGCCTGCCGGCCATGCTTGAGCTGGTACGGCAACTTCTGGCCGGCGAAGAACCGGCTGCGCCGGTCCCACCGGCGCAGCTTCAGCCGCTGCTGCTGCGGGGCTGATGGAATTCGTTCGCGCCGTTCCGTCCCAGCCATTGCGCGTGCGGGTTTACATCCCCCACTTCTGCGGCCGCCTGGAATCAAGCCGTTACGCCAGCGGCCGCAGCGAGGAGCGCTGGCTGCGCCAGCTGGCGTTCAGCCGCTGCCTGCTGGCCCTGCAGGCCCAGCGGCGGCGCCGGCGGGATCTGCTGCTGAACATCCGCGAGCGTCTGGTCGATGTTCTGGCCGCGGCGCGGCTCGGCGAAGAGGAACTGCCGGAGCTGCGCCTGACGATTGTGGTGGTGAGCAACGGGCACGACCGCCTGGTGGAGGTGCTGGAGGCGTTCCGCGACGATGTGCAGGAACATGTGGTGACGGTGGACGATCCGCAGCGATTGCCGCTGCAGACCAGGGCTCTGCTGGTGGAGGATCGGGAGCCGGCTGACCTCTGGCTTTACCTGGAGGATGATCTGGTGCTGCTCGATCCGCTGTTTTTTGACAAACAGTGGTGGTGGTTGCAGCGGTGTGGAGAGCGGATGGTATTGATGCCGCATCGCTATGAGCTGGTGCGGGGCGGGGCCGGCGGGCGTCTGCTGGTGGATGGGCCGCTGCAGCCGGGATTGATCGATCCGTTGAACGATCCCCGTGAGGCCGTGCTGAGGGCCAGCTTCGCCGGCAGGGAGGTGGTGTTTGATCGCACCGCCAATCCCCATGCGGGTCTCTTTGTGATCAGCGAGAACCAGCGGCGGGAGCTGGCCCAGGGGGTGCTGCCGGAGCAGGGATTCGTAGGACCTCTGGAGACGGCGGCCACCCTGACCGTGCTGCACCGCTACCCGGTGTGCAAGCCCTCCCTGGAGCATCGGCGTTTCCTGATGGTGGAACACGGCCACCCCAGCTTCCGGGGGCTGGTGGAGAGCATGCCGTTGCGCCCACTGGTCTCCACGGAGTTGCTGGGCCGACTGGAGTGGTGAAGCCCAGCGGCAGTGGCGTGACCTCAGCTGAGCACCACGTTGGCGCTGCTGAGGCTGAGGCCGCTGGAAAGGCGGATCGAGACGCTGGATCGGGCGCTGCCGGTCAGGTCGATGCCGAGCTGGCCACTGCCGCTCTCGTAACGAACCTCCCCGCTCTGGCCGCTGTAGGGGGTGCTGCCGAGCCAGGTGAGGCTCCGCCCGAGGCTGGCGGCGAGGGCGCTGAGGTCGATGCGGTCATTATCAGCGGGATTGAAGTCACTGATGCTGTCGGAGCGTGAGAAGCGGGCGATCTCCTCGGCGCTGCCGAAGCGGAAGAGATCGGCACCGCTGCCCCCCACCAACACATCGATGCCGGCACCGCCATCGAGGGTGTCGTTGCCGGCGCCGCCATTGAGGGTGTCGTTACCAGCGAGGCCGAGCAGAAGATTGGCGGAGCTGTTGCCGCTGATCGTGTTGGCACCACTGTTACCGGTGCCCTGACTGGCGCCGGCGGCCTCCAGCAAGGTGAGGTTCTCAACCTGATCGGAGAGGGTGAAGGCAAGGCTGCTGAGCACGGCGTCGTTGCCCGAGCGCGCCGATTCGAGAATGAGGTCAGCGGCGTTGTCAACCACATAGAGATCATTACCGCGTCCGCCTGAAAGTGTGTCGGCCCCGGCCCCACCGTTCAGGGTGTCGTCGCCACGATTGCCGATCAGCAGATTCGCCAGGCCGTTGCCCAGCGCGGCAAGGGAAGCGGAGCTGTTGAGGCTGCCCACCTCCACCTGGTCGGGCAACACGAAGGAAACGGAGCTCTGGATGGTGTCGGTGCCGCCGCCGCTGGCTTCGAGCACCAGATCGTCACTGGAATCGATGTTGTACAGGTCATTGCCGGCTCCGCCGCTGAAGGTGTCGGTGCCGCCGCCGCCATCGAGCTGGTTGTCGCCGCTGTTGCCCACCAGCAGGTTGGCATCGGCGTTGCCGGCGCCGCGGAGATTCTCGCTGCCAAGCAGCAGAAGGGTTTCCACCTGGTCTGGCAGCGCCTCGATCGACACCGAGGCACTGAGGGTGTCGGTGCCTTCGCCGCTGAGTTCCAGCACGCGGTCGTCACTGGAATCGACGCTGTAGAAGTCGCTGCCGGCTCCGCCGATCAGTTCATCGCGGCCGCCGCCACCCACCAGGGTGTTGTTGCCGCTGTTGCCGAGCAGCGTGTTGCGAGCGGCGTTGCCGGTGCCGCTGAGGTTGGCGCTGCCGGTGAGCACCAGCGTCTCCACGTTGTCGGCAAGGGTGATGGAGACGGAGCTGGCCACGGTGTCGTTGCGGCCATCCAGGCTGCTGCTGCCCTCCAACACCAGATCGCCAGGGCTGTCCACGATGTAGAGGTCGTTGCCGGCCTGGCCCTGGAGCGTGTCGTTGCCGCCGCCACCATCCAGGGTGTCGGCGGAACGACCACCGAGGATCAGATTGGCGAGGCTGTTGCCCGCAAGCCGCAGGGCACCACGGCTGCCGGCCAGGAGCACCTCCACGTTGTCGGGCAGAGAGGCAAGGTCGACCGAGCTGGTGATCGTGTCGCTGCCGCCAGCGCTGGCTTCGATCACCACATCGCCGGCGCTGTCGATGTCGTAGTAGTCGTTGCCGCCGCCGCCGCTGAGGGTGTCGTTGCCGGCGCCGCCGATCAGGGTGTTGTCGCCACTGTTGCCCACCAGCCGGTTGTCGGCGTCGTTGCCCCTCAGGCTGGCCGCCGCGCTGCCGTTGAGCACCAGCATCTCCACCTCGGCGAAGAGTTCCGGCACGGAGATGGAGCTGTAGACCGTGTCGTCGCCGCCGCCGCTGAGCTCCACCACCCGGTCGCCGTCAGCATCAAGAAAATAGGAATCATTGCCGGCCCCGCCGCTGAGGGTGTCGTTGCCGGCGCCGCCATCGAGAGAGTTGGCGCCCTCATTGCCCACCAGAAGGTTGTCGTCGCTGTTGCCCGTGGCGTGGATGGCAGCACTGCCGCTGAGCACCAGCGCTTCCACCTGGGAAGGCAGGGTGTAGGAGACAGAGCTTTCGATCGTGTCACGACCGCCGCCGCTCGCTTCGCTCACCACATCGCCGCTGGCGTCCACCCGGTAGGTGTCGTTGCCGCCCAGGCCGATCAACGTGTCGTTGCCCGCGCCACCATCGAGAACGTTGGCTGACTCATTGCCCACCAGGGTGGAGGACTGGCTGTTGCCGGTGAGATCAAAGCGACCGGTGCCGCTCAGTTCCACCCGCTCCACGTTGAGGGGTGCCACATAGGACTCCCGCGCGCGGATGGTGTCGTTGCCGCCGCCGGCGAGCTCCTCAACGAAGTCTTCTTTGACATCCACCAGGATGAGATCGTTGCCGGCACCCGCCGCGATCGAGTCGATGCCCCGGCCGCCATCGATCGTGTTGTTGCCGCTGTTGCCGAAGATCAGGTTGGCGCCACCGTTGCCCGTGGCGCTGAGATCGGCGCTGCCGCTCAGGGCCAGCACCTCCACGTTGTCGGCGAGCAGATCGATCGAGACGCTGCTGACCATGGTGTCGGAGCCACTGGAGGGTGTGGCGGCTTCCACCACCACATCATCGCCGGAGTCGATGTAGAAGAGATCATTGCCATTGCCACCAACGAAAGTATCGGCTCCACCGCCACCGCTGAACAGATTGTTGAAGACATTGCTGCCGGCATTGCCGACCAGGAGGTTGTTGAGGCTGTTGCCGGTGGCCGCGAGGTTGTAGCTGGTGCCGGCGATGGCAGCCACGGTGTAGAGACCGCTCTCGTTGCCGTTGAGGTTGATGGCCGCACCACCGGTGCTGGTGGCGAGCTGGAAGCTGTTGGCGGTGGCGTTGATCACGCTGTAGGCGGTGCCGGCGCTGAGGGCTCCGCTGGCCGTGGCGAAGACCACCGCATCGCCGTTGCTGAGGCCATGGCCGTTGGCGGTGATCACATCCGAGCCGCTGTTCACGGAGCCGATGGCGCCCAGGCCGCTGAGAACCAGGGTTTCGACGTTGGCGGGCAGGCTGAGGCTGATGCCGCTGAAGATCGTGTCAT
>JBIKTO010000430.1:0-2781 GCA_044348065.1 Cyanobium sp. | reverse complement strand
TCGCCGTCGGCGAGCTCGACGAAGGCGAAACCCCGCTTGCGGCCGGTGTCCCGCTCAAGAGGAAGGGAGCAGTTGACGACTTCGCCATAGGGGGCGAAGAGCTCCATCACATCTTCCTTTTCGGCACGGAAGGGAAGATTGCCAACGAAAATACTCACGGACCGACCCAGATTCGAATGAACGCCATGGCGCCTGGAACCCACCAAGATTAGACCCGTCCGGTCGATCGGTCCTGCTCGAGGCGGGCGCGGGCGCGGCTGAGTTGCTGGCGCACCCCTTCGAAACCGGTGCCGCCCTCGCTGCGGCGGGCGGCCACCACCCGCCTGGGCTCAATCGCGGCGTGGATATCGGCGGCGAAGGCGGGGTGCAGGGCCTGCCAGCGCTCCAGGGGCAACTGGCGCAGGAGGATCCCCTCGGCCAGACAATTCTTCACCAGAGCGCCCACCAACTGGTAGGCCTCCCGGAAGGGAACCCCGCGGGCCACCAGGTAATCGGCCACATCGGTGGCGTTGGAGAAATCCGCCTGCACCGCCGCCTCCAGCCGCTCGGGGCGGAACCGCAGCCCCTCCTCGAACAGGATCGCCATCGCCTCCAGGCAGTCGCGACAGGTGCGCACCCCGTCGAAGAGGGCCTCCTTGTCCTCCTGGAAGTCCTTGTTGTAGGCCAGCGGCAGACCCTTGATCATCGTCAGCAGCCCCATCAGGTGGCCGAACACCCGACCGCTCTTGCCGCGCACCAGCTCGGGCACGTCGGGATTCTTCTTCTGCGGCATCAGGCTGCTGCCGGTGGCGCAGCGATCGCTGAGGGAGACGAAGGCGAACTCCTCACTGGCCCAGAGGATCACCTCCTCGCTGAGGCGGCTGAGGTGCACCATCACCAGGCTGGCGGCGGCCATGAACTCCACCGCGAAGTCGCGGTCGCTCACCGCATCCAGACTGTTGGCGTAGGGGGCGTCAAAGCCCAGTTCGGCGGCGGTCGATCGGCGGTCGATCGGTACGGGCGTGCCCGCCAGGGCCGCGGCCCCCAGCGGACAGAGATTCACCCGCCGCCGCACGTCCGCCAGGCGCTGGCGGTCGCGCTCGGCCATCTCCACATAGGCGAGCAGATGATGGGCCAGGCAGATCGGCTGGGCACGCTGCAGGTGGGTGTAACCGGGGATCAGCACCTCGGCGTGGCGCTCGGCCTGGGCCAGCAGGGCCCGCTCGAAGCGGACCAGGTCCGCATCGATCTCATCGATGCGCCGACGCAGCCACAGGCGCAGATCCGTTCCCACCTGGTCGTTGCGGCTGCGGCCGGTGTGGAGCTTCTTGCCCAGGGGGCCAAGCCGCTCGATCAGGCGCCGTTCCACCGCGAAGTGCACATCCTCCGCCTCGAGGCCGGGGCGGAAGCGGCCCTCGGCCGCCTCAGCGCGGATCGCCTCCAGCCCCTCGATCAGCTGCTCGGCCTCGGCCGGGCTGATCACACCGCAGGCGCCCAGCATGCGGGCATGGGCGACGGAACCGTCAAGATCCTCCTGAAGCAGGGTGATGTCGAACCCGATCGAGGCGTTGAAGCGCTCGATCGCCGGATGCAGACCCTGCTCGAAGCGGTCGCTCCAGCCGCCGGCCGCGCCGCCGGTGACACCGGACGAAGGGGAGCTGGCGGGGGTTTCACTCATCGGAACGGGAGGCGGCGGAGCGGCGGGCAGCCCCCCAGCTTCGCAGGGGCCCGGGGCCGCGCCCTCAGGGCGGCGGCAGGGGAGGAAGCATCACCTCCTCGCGCACCTTGAGCACCACCATCGAGGCATCGTCCTCCAGGTGGTGATCGGGCCCGACGAAGCGGTCGAGCCGGGCGAACAGCTGGTCGAGAATTCCCTGGGCCCCATGGCCCGCGCGGCAGATCGCCTGGAAGGCGCGCACCAGGCGCTCCTCATCGAACCGATCGCCGCTGAAGCCGCTGGCCTCGGTGACGCCATCGGTGTAATAGAGCAGGGCATCGCCGGGTTCCAGCAGCGCCTGGCCGCAGCCATATTCAGCCTCGCTCTGCAGGCCGATCAACAGGCCGGGGGCATCGAGCCTCTCCACCGCACCGGAGCGGCGACGGCAGATCAGCGGCGGGTTGTGGGCGGCGTTGGCGAAGCGCAGGCGCCGGCTGCGGGGATCGAAGTCGGAATAGAAGAGGCTGACGAAACGGTGCGATTGGGCCAGGTCCTCCTGGGCCAGCCGATTGAGGTCCTGAAGGATGCGGTCGGGGGGAAGGCCGCTGATCACCTCGGCGCGCAGCATGCCCCGCAGCAGGGTCATCAACAGACCGGCGGGCACCCCCTTGCCCATCACATCGCCCATCACCAGGGCCCAGGGACCCTGCTCGCGGCGGCGGCCGCTGAGCTGGGGGAAAACTGGAATGAAATCGTAATAATCGCCCCCCACCTGGAAAGCGGGGCGACAGCGGGCCGCCAGCTCCACCCCCTCGATCACGGGACAACGATCCGGCAGCAGCTGGGCCTGGATCTCAGCTCCGATGCTCAGCTGGCGGTCGAGCCGTTCGTGGCGGCGCATGTCCTCCTGGAGCAGCTCGTTCTCCAGGGCCACGCCGGTGAGGTCGGCGACGAGCTGCAGGTGTCGACGGTGCACCTCACTCCAAACGGCACCGCGACGGTCGCTGAAGACGTAGAGGCGACCGCGCTGGCGGCTGCGCGCCACCACCGAGGTGGAGAACACCTGGGCCCCGCCGAGCAGGCGGCGGATCAAGGGATCGAGCAGTCCCACCACCTCCTCGTCGCCGGAGAGCGCCTGAAGCTGG
>JBIKTO010000429.1:0-2790 GCA_044348065.1 Cyanobium sp. | reverse complement strand
GGCCAGCTCATGGCCTTCAACGTCGATCTTGACCAGATCGATGCAGCGGCTGCCGTTCTGGGTCAGCTCATCCCCGAAGGTGTCGAGGCGTTCGGTGGCGATGCTTTCTTGATGCTCCATCTTGGTTGCAGCATCCTCGCCCTGGACCTCGGAGAGGGAGGCTTCACCGGAGCCAGGGGTGCTGGCGAAAAGGATGGCTGAGCCTTGCTGATCGGAGAGGGCAACGGGATAAATCTTCACCTGGGGAAATGCTCGGTAGCGATCCAACAGGGTGCTGAGATTGGTGGCTGACGGCTCAAAAAGAAAGAACTGACCATGGCCATGACGCCGTAGTAATTCCCAGCTGTAATCGCCGCGATTGGCGCCAACATCACAGATGATATCCGGCTCTCTGCCGAGCAGAGAGAGGCAGGCATTCACCTCCTGGTTGATGCTGGACATCCCCCATCCTTTTCCCTGGGCAATGGCGGCTAGTTTTTCTATCTGTCCCCACAGGGCCAAGGGGATCGGGAAACGAAAGATGAATGCTGCGATCCGTGTTTTTGCCTGAGCCGACAGCGCTTTCATAGGGGTAATGGCCCAGGCCTTGCAAATGGCTCAATCCAGCTGATGATAAACCGAAGCGGCTCCGCAGCGGCTCCGGCTCAATCGTGATCCCTGGCCTGGCGGCTGCCGTCCAGGGGTGATGGCCATGGCTGCCCACCGCTTGGGCCGCAGGCGCAGGCCCTGCCGCTGGCATCGCCTGTGACGCTGCTGGGCCCCGGCTTTTGGTGCTGGGGCGGCTGGGTCTTGCCACGTTTGTTTTCGTCTTGCTCGCCTGCGATGACGTTTGATGCTGCTGATCATCGTTGGGATGTCAACCTTGCTGGCCCCGGAGAGTGGCTGAGGCCTTGCGTCGGCTGATTCATCGCCAAGAATCTTGGTTCCTGGTCTTTTCTGACTGTCTCGCTGGGGTGTTTCTGTGGGTTCTATTGAGGATCTGTCCCGGCAGGGCTTTGCAGCTGCAGTCTCCGGTTTTCTCATTATCTGACCCTGTCGACTCTTTTTTTGAGAGACGGAGTCAGGTCAAGTTGATCCTGCACGTCCTACTCCCTCCTCCTTGGCGGCGCTCAGCTCATCGCTCCTGGCTCTTGCCACCACCCACCACCCATGGGTTGTTCCCGCCACGGGTCACATCCGCTAGACAGTGGGACGTGCTCTGCCGATTCCGTGAGCCTCCAGCAGCTTGACGCTTTCCTCGCCCACAGCCGCAGTCGGCCAGGGCTCAACAGCCACCTTCGCGAGGGGGTGGATCTGGAGACGTTCCTCAGCCTGGCCCGGGAGGCCGGCTTCACGATCGATGAGAACGATGTGATCGCCGCCCAGCAGCGGGCGGAGGCGGACCTCAGCGACGCGGATCTGCAGCGGCGGGCGGGTGAGGAGGCCCGCCGGCTGCGCCATTTCATTCCGGGTTGAGCCGATGGAATCCCCTCGCGAACGGGTGGCCGACTACCCCCGCCCCCCGGCCCTGGAGCCCTGCGAACGCCATGTGCGGGTGGAGGTGTTCGGGCGCGTGCTGGCGGACAGCCGCCGCTCGTTGCGGGTGCTGGAGACCTTCCACCCGCCCACGTTCTATCTGCCGCCCGCAGCGTTGGACGCCACGATGCTGCGCCCGGCCCCAGGCCGCAGCTTCTGCGAATGGAAGGGATGGGCCCGTTATTTCGATGTGGTGGCCGCCGACGGTCGCACGCTGGAGCGGGTGGTGTGGCAGTACCCGGACCCCACGGCCGCCTACGCCGAGCTGGCGGGCTGGTTCGCCCTTTACCCCGCCCCGATGGATGGCTGCTGGTTGGATGGGGAGCCGGTGCAGCCCCAGCCGGGAGGCTTTTACGGGGGTTGGATCACCGCTGATCTGGAGGGCCCGTTCAAGGGGGATCCGCTGCATCCGGAGTTGATTTGATCAAAAAAGCCGCTGTTGCGCCGTCTCTGGGGACGCTTGCGAACGTGTGTGCCCTGAACTGCAGGCAACGCCTCTGTTCACTCAGGAATGCAGGGCTTGGAACTCAATAGATTGATTTTTGCCAGTGTGTCTTCGCTTCTCAGCTCAAGGCAGACGGCACGACCTGGCCCGCGCCAGCCTCACCTGCCCCAGGGGAACGCAAGCCGGCGCCATGGCGTCGGATCGCGGCCGCCAGCTCCAGCACCAGCGCCTGGCGCAGGTTGTGGAAGGCCTCGGGATCGGCTGGGCCGAAGGCCTCCAGCCGCAGGTGCAGACCCTGGCCATCCAGGCCGCTCACATGCACCCGGCGTGGCAGCTCCCTCACCACCGCCGGAGTGTTCAGCAGCGTCTGGTGCAGGTCGGCGCTGATGGCTGCCACCCGCTCCGCATCCTCGGGGCGCAGGGTCAGCTCCAGCAGCAGCCGCCGGTGGTCGCGGCGGCTGGCATTCGCCACGGCAAAGCCGGCGAACAGGGCATTGGGTACGAACAGCGGTTCCCGCTCCGCTGTGAGCAGCTCGGTGTAGTAGCTGCCGATCGCTTCGACGCTGCCCGAGAGGCGTTTGTCGGGCAGTTCGATCCAATCGCCCACCGTGAAGGGCCGGAACAGGTAGATCATCACCCCGCTGAGCAGATTCTCCACCAGGGCCTTGGCCCCGAAGCCCACCGCCGCCGCCCCGATGCCGCTGGCGGTGAGCAGCAGGGCCGGGGAGACCCCCAGCAGCCGTAACACCACCAGGGTCGCCAGCAGCAGGATCGTGGCGGAGATCAGCTTGTCGGTGAGGTCGAGCAGGGCCCGGCGGTCGTTTGCGCCG
>JBIKTO010000428.1:0-2792 GCA_044348065.1 Cyanobium sp. | reverse complement strand
GGAGCGCCAGTGGTGCTGGAAGCCTCCGGCATCGTCCCCGCCGCGCTGCGGGCCTACGCCGCCACGGGCATCGATCTGATCTCCAGCAGCGCCCCGATCACCCGCAGCCCCTGGCTGGACATCAGCATGCGCTTCACGGCGGACTGGGCCTGATGGTGGCCGATCCCGGCGGGTTCTTCACGTTTGTCTGACAAAGCCTGTGGCGCGATGCACAATCCCAGAGGTTTCTCCCTTGCGCCGCTCCATGCCGCGTCTTCCCCGTCCGAGGCTCCTGGCGGCCAGGATCCTGCCCGTCGCCCTGCTGCTGGCCAGCGCTGGCCTGGCGCCCCTGGCCGCGGCCCGCGCCGAGGGGGTGGTGCAGCGGGCGGCGCGCACCGGCCAGCTGGTGCTGGCCGGTGTTGCCGATGCCCCGCCTCTGGTGAGCACCACCGCCAGCGGCGACGCCCAGGGCTATGCCGTGGAGGTGGCCCGGCTCGTGCAGGCCCGCCTGGAGCAGGAGATCGGCAAACCGGTGCGGCTGCGCTTCCAGCCGGTGGCCAACGCCGCCGACCAGGTGAGCCTGGTGGCCGGCGGCAAGGCGGATCTGGCCTGCGGGCTGCCCTTCCGCTGGGAGCAGGAAACCAGCGTGGATTTCAGCCTGCCGATCGGCCTCTCCGGCCTGCGCCTGCTGGCCCCCAGCGGTCGTTTTGACGGCTCGCCCGCGGGCCTGCGGGGGCGGCGCATCGGCGTGGTGGCCGGCTCCCTCGGCGAGAGCCAGCTGCAGGGCATGGAGCCCCGCGCCGTGGCCGTGGCCTACCCCACCACCGCCGCCGCCGTGGCGGCCCTGATCGCCGGCAAGGTGGAGGGCGTGATCGGTGACTCCCTGCTGCTGCGCGGTCTGGCCCGCGCCCAGAACGGCACCAATCTGGTGCTCACGCCCGAGCAGTCGTACCAGAGCTATGCCGTCAGCTGCGTGCTGCCCTCCAATGATTCGGCCTTCCGCGATGTGGTGAACCTCTCGATCGCCGGCCTGATGCAGACCTACCTCGATGGCGTCGCCGAGGCGGTGGCGCTGGTGCATCGCTGGGTCGGCCCCGGCAGCGCTGCGGCCATCGCCCCGGAGGCGATCCGCGTCTATTTCGAGAATGTGATGCTCGGTGTGGAGCCGATCCGTCCCGTCGCCCCCGCCCCGGCCACCTCTTCCAGCCGCTGATCCTCCCCCTTCGTTCCCCCTTCGTTGTTCCTTGACGCCATGGCGTTTCTGCTCCGCTCCCGTCTGCTCGGCCTGCTGCTGATCCTGGCGGCCCTGCCCCTCGATCCGGCCACCGCCCTCGCCATCCGCGCCGCGGACCCCCCGGCGCCCGCCACCCCCGCCGCCGAGGCGATGGAGGCGCGCCTGCAGCGCATCGCGGCTGCCGTGCAGGAGCGGGAGGCCAGCGCCGAGCGCTCCGGTGCGATCCCCGATGACGCCGTGTCCTGGGTGGGCTGGGGCAACGGTGGCGGCCGGGCCGGCTGGGGCAACGGCGGCTTCCGCAACGGTGGCTTCCGCAATGGCGGCTTCCGCAACGGTGGCTGGGGCAACGGTGGCTTCCGCAATGGCGGTGGCGGCTGGCGCAATTTCCGCAACTGGTGAGCGGCGCTCCCCCATGACCGACCCCTCCTCGCTCCTCCCCGGCGGACCGGTGGGCCTGCTGGTGGTGCAGCCCACCCCCTACTGCAACCTCGACTGCGATTACTGCTATCTGCCCAATCGCGACGACCGCAGCCGGCTGTCGATGGAGATCCTGGAGCTGGCGTTGGAGCGGGTGCTGGAGAGCCCCTTCTTCGCCGGGCCGTTCACCCTGCTCTGGCACGCCGGTGAGCCCCTCACCGCCGGCATCCGCTTCTACGACGAAGCCTCACGGCGGCTGAAGGAGGTGCTGGCCCGCCACGGCCTGCCGGAGGACACCGTTGTGCAGGCGGTGCAGACCAACGCCACCGTGATCAACCAGGCCTGGTGCGACTGCTTCCGTCGCAACGGCATCCAGGTGGGGGTGTCGATGGATGGTCCGGCCTTCCTGCATGACGCCCACCGCCGCACCCGTACCGGCCTCGGCAGCCATGCCGCCGTGATGCGCGGCATCGAGTGGCTCAAGCGCGAAGCCATCCCCTTCCACGTGATCACGGTGCTCAGCGCCGATGGCCTCGATCACGCCGATGCGATCTTCGATTTCTATGTGAACCACGGCATCGAGCTGGTGGGTTTCAACATGGAGGAAACCGAAGGGGAGAACGCCCGCTCCAGCCTGGAAACACCGGATTGTGAAGAGCGCTACGTGCGCTTCCTGCAGCGTTTCTGGCAGCGCCTGCAGGAGCGGCCCGAGGCGCTGCGGCTGCGGGAGTTCGATGGCATCACCAGCCTGGCCTGCGGCGAGGAGCGCCTCAGCAGCACCGACATGAATCTGCCCTTCGTGATCGTGAATGTGGATGCCCAGGGCAATGTGTCCACCTTTGATCCCGAGCTGCTGTCCGTGCAGACGCAGGAATTCGGCGATTTCGCCTTCGGCAATGTAAAAACCGACACGCTCGTGTCGCTGCTGGCCACGGAGAAATACCAGCGGGTGGCCGCCCAGATGGGCGCCGGCGTGGAGCGCTGCCGCCAGAGCTGCGCCTACTTCGCCCTCTGCGGCGGCGGCGCCGGCAGCAATAAATACTGGGAGCACGGCACCTTCGATTGCACGGTCACCCAGGCCTGCCGCTACCGCACCCAGCTGGTGGCCGACGTGGTGCTGGCGGGAATGGAGCGGGCGCTGGGGCTGGCAGGCTGAGGCGGC
>JBIKTO010000427.1:0-2800 GCA_044348065.1 Cyanobium sp. | reverse complement strand
CGCCGATCAGCAGCCGCACCACCACGTTGGTATCAAGCGTCCTCACCGCCAGCGGCCAGGGCAATGGCCCGGTCCATGTCGTCGGTGCTCATCACCCGATTCACCTTGGGGCGATGGCGAAACAGCTCCTCCGGCTCGTACTTGGAGGGCACCAGCACCAACCGACCGTGCCGGTCGATGGAGGCCTGCAAACGGGCACCAGGCGTCAGGCCGAGCGCATCTCGCAACTGCCGCGGAAGCGTCAGCTGTCCCTTGCTGGTGAGCGTCACGGTGGCCATGGATCAAGTGTAAGGCGATCTGCCTTACGGAGCTGGGTGGATTTGATCAGAGGAGCCAGCCTCAACGCCAACGGCATGGGGTTGCGCCTCTCACAGCTGAACCTCGGCGAGCGCTGGATGGTCGAGACCATCGCCGCAAGCGCTTACTGCCTTGTGAAACCAGGCAAGGGCTGGGCGGTGGTGGTGGAGAGCCCCCGCTGAACCGATCGGCTGCGGTGTGCAGTGGGTGCAGCAGGGCCTTCCGTGCTCCGCCCCTGGAAAAGAGTTTCACCAACCAACCGGGCTGGACCAACCGGGCTGGACGTTGGCCGCAGCTGCAGGAGGGCCTCCCATTTCTGTTCTGTCCCGCTCACCGGTTTGCTGAGGCCCGGGGCATCGGCAGCCTGGAAGCGCTGCCACTCCTGCTCAATCAGGGCTGGCGGCGCCTGAATGATGGATTGCTCGGCCTGGCGCAGGCGCTTTCCTGGGCCAGTGCAGCCCGGGGGGGGCAGGCAGGCGTGTTCCTGAACACCTGAGTACAGCCAGTGCATTGCGAGGATCGAGAGGCAGGTTTGTTTCAGCTCGCCATTTCGATCAACCCTTGTTTGTGATGGTGCGCGTTCTCTTTCTCTGCACAGGCAACTACTTCCGCAGCCGCTTTGCCGAGCAGTGGTTCAATCATTGCGTGGGGACGCGCCAGCTGCAGGAGAGCTATCGGGCTGGTTCGGCCGGGCTTCAGGTGGAAGTGAGCAGCGGCAACGTGGGCCCGATGGCCGTTGAAGCGATCGCGGCACTGGGCGAGCGGGGGCTGGTGCTGGATCCCGCCACGCTGGCCATGCCCCGTCAGGTGGTGGAAGGGGATCTGGAGCTGGCCGATGCCGTGGTGGCCGTGGATGCCGAGGCCCATCGGCCGATGGTGCAGACCCGATTTCCCCAGTGGGAAACCAGGATCCGCTTCTGGGATGTGAAGGATCTTGGCGAAGGGTCCGCTGATCCGATCACCCAGCTCCAGCAACGCGTGGAAGCGTTGCTGGACGAACTGGTCGCCGGCGCCGTCCCGCCGATCTGAAGCTGCTGCTGGCCCCTCGCTGATCGGGATTGGTGAGCGAAGGCCTTCAGCCCTGCTCCCAGCTGGACGACTGACCGTGACGTGCTCCCGATTCATTGCTCCAGTTGCCGGGGTAAACGGTCGGGATTCTCTTTCGCCATAGCGTTGCCGCCGATGAATGTCCCGATCCGGCCGATCCGCTTCCCATCGATCAGGCCCTGCTGCTCCTCTGAGGTCTGCCTGCTTGCAGGCACTCGGCAGGTCGAGTTCTTTGGCCGCCGCGGCAAGCCCGTCAAGAAAATGCGGCTGATCCCCGCCGAGAAGGCGTTCGCCTTTGCCCGCAAGCTGCAAGGCACCCCCGGCTGCACCGTCTCGGTCTGCTGAGCCTGGGGGATCAGGCCCGGCTGCCGATGGTGGCCGGGCTTCCCGCTGCCCTCTCAACGGGCTGAGCAGGCCTCAACCTGAGCGGAGCAGCTCCATACCGTCTGTCGGATCTCGGCGTAGTCAAGGGCGCCCCATCGAAAGTGGCGCAGCAACGGTTGCTCTCTGCACGGCGCCAGAGCCCAGCGAGCAGGCTCGCATTGGGCTGCCTAAGCATCCACCACCCAATTGTCAAGCTGCAGGCCTGGCACTCGGGTGAATTCATCGGTGTTATTAGTGACCAGCAGGGCCTGCTGACTGAGCGCATGAGCTGCAATCAGCATGTCCAGTGAACCGATCGTCGTGCCTTTGCGCTCCAGCACAGCGCGTAGCTCGCCGTATGCCCAGGCGGCAGGCTCATCAAATGGAAGGATCGTCAGTGGCGCCAGAAACATCTCCAGCGCCTGGCGATTGCGGAGTGAGCCACTCTTGACTACGCCATAGGCCAACTCCGCCGCCACGACGCTGCACACGCCGATCTCCCCAATGCGGTACTGCCGAAAACGCTGCAACACAGCAGCTGGTTTAGCATTAATGATGTAGATGCAGATGTTGGTGTCCAGCAGGATCATGGCTGGATCGCATCTGGCGGCAGATCAGGGTGAATGTCCGGGCGCGCTTGCTGATCTGGCTGGTTCCGCTGCAGCTCGAATCCGGGCTCAAAGGCCGCAAGTCCTGCCTCCATGGTCTGCCATGGATCGTCCATGGGGAGCAACAGCACGCCATTGCCGAAGTGCTTAACCACCACTTCACGGCCAGAGAAGCGGTAATCCTTGGGCAGCCGGACCGCCTGGCTGCGGCCCGACTGAAACAGACGCGCGGTGTCCAACAGCAGTGGCCTCGTGGTACCCATCAACGGTAGCTACCAGCAGGCGCCCTGTCTGCCGGCGGTTTTCTCCTCCGGGGAATGGCGGTGCGGTAAGGGGCACGCCGCCGCTGGGCTCGAGCCAGGCGATTCAACCAGTGCCGGTAGCTGCTGCGCTGCCGGCGGGCCCGGGCCTTAGAGCGAGCACTGCCGAACCGGGGGCTGGAACCATCGCGGCGCCGCCGCACCCAGACACCGCGGTGAATCAGC
>JBIKTO010000069.1:0-8784 GCA_044348065.1 Cyanobium sp. | reverse complement strand
GCTCCGCCGGGGTTGGGGCCAGTAGGGGCGCCAGGCGTGCCGGATCGTCTACCAGCAGGGCGAAGGGCTTGTGGGGCCGGCGCTTGCGGGTTCGCAGGCGCTCCACGGCGGCCCCATCGGCGGCGTTCACCAGCAGCTGGAAGCCGCCCACCCCCTGCAAGGCCAGGATGCCACCAGACCGCAACAGAGCCACCGCTGCCGCCAGGGGGTCGCCCGACCCCCACGGCTGCCCGGCCCCATCCAGCAGCCGCAGGCGCGGGCCGCAGGCGGCGCAGCCGATCGTTTCGGCGTGGAAGCGGCGATCCTCGGGATTCTCGAATTCCGCCTGGCAGGCGGGACAGAGGGGAAAGGCGGCCAGGCTGGTGTGGGCCCGGGCGAAGGGTTCCGCAGTGGCGATCGAATAGCGCGGCCCGCATGCGCAACAGCTGAGGAAGGGATAGCGAAAGCGGCGGTTCGCCGGATCGAGCAGCTCGCGGCGGCACTCCGGGCAGGGGGCGCGATCGGCCACCAGGGAGGGGGCGATCAGGCCGATGCCCAGGGGGCGGGGGGGATCCGCCACGATCCGCAGGCCCTCCGGCGCGGGCTGCCGCGGCGGGCCCCAGCGGGGCTCCAGGGCCTCCAGCCGGGCCGCCGCCGGCAGCTCACCGGGAAGCCGCCGCAGAAATTCCGCCAGCGCCGGCCGCTCCCCCCGCAACTCCACGGCCACGCCGCCGGCCACGTTGGCCAGTGTTCCCGCCAGCCCCAGCTCCCGCGCCAGGCGCCACACCGCCGGCCGCAAGCCCACCCCCTGCACCACGCCGCGGCAGAGGAGCTCCAGGCGGGCGGTGCCGTCGGCGGAGGGTTGCGCACCCATGGGCAGGGGCTTCGCCGGGGCAGGGGCCAACCCGCACCGTAGCTTCAGGGTCCAGGCAAGCTGGAGGACCCCACCCGCGGGCCATGCTGCGTTTTCTGCTCAATCTGCTCTGGTTCGTGCTCGGTGGCTTCGTGATGGGCCTCGGCTGGTGCCTGGCCGGGCTGCTGGCGGCGATCTCGATCATCGGCATCCCCTGGGCCCGGGCCTGCTTCGTGATCGGCAAGTTCTCCTTCTGGCCGTTCGGCTATGAGGCGATCAGCCGGCGTGAACTCACCGGCAAGATGGACTTCGGCACCGGCCCCCTGGGGCTGGTGGGCAATGTGATCTGGTTTCTGCTGTTCGGCTGGTGGCTGGCAATCGGCCACCTCACCTCGGCGCTCGCCTGTTTTGTGTCGATCATCGGCATTCCCTTCGGGATTCAGCACGTCAAGCTGGCCCTGATCGCCCTGGCGCCGATCGGCTTGCAGGTGGTACCGGTGCGGCGTTGAGGCCTCAGGCCTCCGGTTCAGGGGAAAACACGGTGGTCCAGTCCTCTTTCATGTCCACCACCAGCCAGCCGCGCTCCGGCGCCTCGGCCAGGGCGTGCACCAGCTTGCCGGTGCTGGTTGTCACCGCGTCGTAGGCGTATTCGCGTTCGGCGTCGGTGTGGTGGATCAGCAGCCCCAGGCTGGGATACGGGTTGGCGAGGGTGGTGTACTGCAACATCGCCTGGTCGCCGTCGCTGTTGCCGCAGCACAGGATCGGCCGGCGGCCGATGAACTGGTGGATGCCGGCCGGCTTGCCCTCCCGGTCATTCACGAACAGATACTCCAGGGTTTTCGTGAGCACCGGCACGCTGTCGCGCACCGCAAAGGTGGTGCGGGCCGTGGAGCCCACCACCTGCTCCGGCGGGATCCCATACACCCGCTCCACCCACACGCGCATGAAATCCGCCCCGCCGCCGGACACAATCACATTCCTGAAGCCGTGGGCCTCCAGGAAGCGCAGCAGCTCCTGCATCGGTTGGTACGTGAGCGCCGTGAACGGCCGGTCGAAACGCGGATGGCGGGCGCTGGCCAGCCAGGCCTCCACGCAGCCCTGGAATTCCGCCACCGTCATGCCGGCGTGGGTGAGGGCCACCAGCCGCAACAGCCCCTCGAAGTGGGGCCCCGCCAGCAGGGTGGCCAGGTCGCCGCTCAGGGCGGCCTGCACCATCGGATCGGCGGCCAGCGCCGGTTCGCTCGGCAGCCGCCGCCGCAGCTCATCGAAGGCGAAGGCGGCCTGGAAGGGCAGGGGGTTCTCCGGCCAGAGGGTGCCGTCGTTGTCGTGCACCGCGAGGCGATCGGCCGGCGGCACGAAGTCGGCGGATCCCTCCTGCGTCACCCGGGCTACGAAGGCCAGCAGGGCCTCCTTGGTGGCGCCGCCATTCCAGGAGGGCAGGGGATCGGGAAGGGTTGTGCTCATGGGGGGCCTCAGGCGGGTTCAGGCACCGGCTCCACCGCCGGCAGGGTGTCACTGCCATCCAACACCGAAGTGCCAGGCCGTTAGACGCGCATCAGGACATTCCAGCCTTCGCTGGTGTCCAGCCGGTTCGGCGCCACACCGCAGGCCTCGCGTGAACCGAAGCACACCGTGAAGGTGCCGTCGTCGTTGAGGTAGGTGGCGCGTGGCCTCCTGCCCATAGCGGCTGGTGAGCGCCGTCGGCGCTGCCGGCCTGCAACTGGAACTGATCCTGCAGCTGATTCACCAGGGCGATCTCCTCCGGGTCGGCGGGGTTGAACACCTGCAGCCGCAGGCCGATGCCCAGGTATTTGGTGTCGCGGTTCATGCGCACCACGTTCTGCAGATCAAGCGGCGTGGGCCGGCGGAAATGAAAGAAGCGATTCACACCCCCGGCCATCGTCACAACCTCGCCGAACTGCCGATCGCTGTCGGCACGGATGTAGGTTTCCGCTGTAATGGAGTTGCTTTCGTTTTCTGCTGCCTGGGCTTGCGTTTCCTGCATCTTTGTCTGGAGCCTGTTGGCCATTCCCTGGCACCGTAGCAATCATAAAAAAGCCGCCCCTGAGGGGGCGGCCATGGTCAGCTCTTGGGCTGCAGAGCTGGGATCAGCTCACCAGCGGCCGCCACCGCCCGAAGCGGTCGGACGGGGTTCGGCCTTGTTGACCCGGATCATCCGGCCCATCCACTCCACGTCCTGGAGGTCGGCGATCGCCTTGGCTTCGTCGTTGGCTTCCGCCATCTCGACAAAGGCGAAACCGCGCTTGCGACCGGTTTCCCGATCGAGGGGAAGGCTGCACTTGCGCACCGAGCCGTAGCCGGCGAACAGTTGCTGAAGGTCCTCCACTTCGGCTTCGAAGGAGAGGTTGCCCACGTAAATGGTCATGAAAAAAAGCGGAAACTATGAACCGATTCGTTGAATGCCCTGAAGAAAGTCGCTGGCCTGGGTGGAATGAAGCCTGGTGGCTCGCCGCCTGGGGAGGAACCCGCTGGAGAGTGGTCGCTGAATCAGGTTCACCCTACAGCATCGCTGACCAGTGTCGGGACTGGCCATTCCGAGGGGCGAGACCGCCGGTGGTGACCCTGGGCGCGTCCGCGCAATTGCCGAATCACAACATCTTTACATGTCCTGTATTGATTTGTCGACCTTTGTCGCCGCGCCACCGCTCCTGGCGTCAGCATGAGGGCCAGCCCCAGCCGCACTGCGCCGCCGCCGCCTACTTGACGCTCACCTCTATCCAGACCCTTTCTCCCGCCTTGCTTTCTGCCCCGGCTGCCTGCGACAGCCCGTTCCAGATCGTCGCCGCGGCGCTTCAGTATTTCAAGCTCCATTTCCCTGATCCCATCAGCAACGCCGATCTGGCCCAGGCCCTGGCGATCACGGAGGAATGCCTGGAATTCAGCTTCGCCCGCATCCGTGGCACCACGGTGAACCAGGCGCTGCAGGACCTGCGCCTCAACAAGCTGTTCACCTCCCTCACCGACCAGCCGCGCCAGGCCCTGAGGCGCGCCGTGTGGGCCTGCGGTCTCGGGGAGACCGCAGGGGTGTTGCCCCTGTTCGAGCAGACATTCGGCATCGCCATGCCCCTGTTTCTGCGCACCTGCCGCCGGGCCGCCGACGATCGCCTGTTCCGCCGCGACCATCCCGAAGCGGCGGCGCTGGTGTTGCCCACCTGATCCGTCCGGACTCCGATGGCATCACGGCCGGTGAGGGATGGGTCCTCGGGGTTGCTTGTGAATCAAGATTTGTTGCGCCAGGTTCACAACGCTTGAATCTCTCGTTTTGTTGGATAGGTCTGCAGTTTAGAGTTTTTCCTTCCTCCTTATCCTGATTGGCGATGGCGGAAGGCCAGTTCTTTCTTCAGACTGCCCACGGCA
Source organism: Cyanobium sp. (assembly GCA_044348065.1). GTDB lineage: Bacteria > Cyanobacteriota > Cyanobacteriia > PCC-6307 > Cyanobiaceae > Cyanobium. The sequence goes on along the minus strand of JBIKTO010000069.1, from coordinate 4,574 downwards.
CCTTCCTGGCCAGCGACGAAAATGCGAGCTTGATCCATATCCCGGCAACAAACAATGACGATCCAAGATTGATCAAGGTTGGCTACTCGGGGACTATTCGCCTCCCGGATTCCAGCCCACTGAGCGCCTACGCGCTCAAGGCCAATTACAACGGCTACTCCTTCTCTGGTCATGGTCTGTATCTCTGCGCCGCTCCGGGTCACCTCCATGTTGAGGCCGCTCGGCCTGAGGCCAAGGCCTGGGAGACCTTCTATCTCAGAGCAGACTGCATCCGCGATGAGGATCGCTTCCGTCGGGTCGTGCATGCCCGCATGGCGAACCGTAAACCCGTCCTGGTCCACTGCGGAACCGGCCCCAGGATCCTGCCCGGCTTCCTGAATGTGGATCGTTTCAGATACAATGTTACCACTACTGGCGTGAACTCTGACGAGATCTTCACGTTCCCATTTGCGGATGGAGCCTGGAATATCCCCGACCATTCTGTTGACTATATTTATCACGAGGATTTTATTGAGCACATTCCGCAGCTTCAGCAAATTCAGTTTCTCGCGGAAACATTCCGTGTTCTCAAGCCGGGCAGTTTCCACCGTGTGAACACGCCCGACCTGATCGAGGCGATGAAAGTCCACTCACACTTCCAACAGGGATTTGATGGTGTCTACACGGGTGAGATGCAATGGGGCCATGTCGCTCTGTTTTCACAGATGGCGCTGAAGGAAATCGCTGAGATGGTTGGTTATTCGCATGTCGTCTTTACCACCAGAAGCCACGGGATTTCGCCTTTTGCTGTTGAAGATACGCGTCCATGGACCGACCGCGATGCGATCCTTGGCAACATCTATGCCGATCTTCGCAAGTGATTGGGCCTTGAGTTCTCTCAAGCCCCTCATCAGCGTTTCAAGGCCCACCCCTCCTTCACCCACTGCCGGGCCCGCCCCAGGGCCAGGGCACCGGCGGGCACATCTCTGGTGAGGGTGGAGCCGGCCCCCACGGTGACGCCCTCGCCCAGGGTGATCGGCGCCACGAGCACGGAATTGGCCCCCGTTTTGCTGCCGGCGCCGATGGTGGTGCGGTGTTTGCGCACACCATCGAAATTGGCGGTGATGGTGCCGGCGCCGATGTTCACGTCGGTGCCGAGGTCGGCGTCGCCGAGGTAGCTGAGGTGGTTGGCCTTCACGCCGGCAGCCAGGGTGCTGTTCTTCACCTCCACGAAGTTGCCGACGCGGCAACCTTCGCCGAGCACGGCCTGGGCGCGCAGCTGGGCGAAGGGGCCGATCACGCAGCCGCGGGCCACCTGGGAATCGCGGATCACCGAATGGAGCACCTCCACATCCTCGGCGATCTGACTGTTCTCGATCAGGCAGCCGGGGCCGAGGTGGCAGCGGTCGCCGATCACGGTGCCGCCACGGAAATGGCACTGGGGATCCACGATCACATCGCGGCCGAAGCGGGTGCCATCGCTGAGGGTGCAGCTGGCCGGATCGGTGAAGGTGACCCCCTCACGCATCCAGTGCTCGCGCAGGCGTTGCTGCAGGCGGGCTTCGCAGGCGGCGAGCTGGAGGCGGTCGTTGATGCCGTGGATTTCGTCGCTGTCGGCCACCTCCAGGTGGGTGGCGTGGCCGAGCAGGGCGACGGTGTCGGTGAGGTAGAGCTCGCCCTGGTCGTTGTCGGTGGTGAGCTGCGGCAACACCGCCGCCAGACGTGGCCAGTCGAAGCAGTAGATGCCGGCGTTGGTGAGCGTGTTGGCGCGCTGTTCAGGCGTGCAATCGCGGTGTTCGATGATCGCGCTGACCCGGCCCTCGCCTTCGGCGAACACGCGGCCGTAGCCGCTGGGATCGGCGAGGCGGGCGGTGAGCAGGGTGACGGCGGCACCGCTCTGGCGATGCTGGGCGAGGAGCTCCGTGAGAGTTTCGGGGCGGAGCAGGGGTACGTCGCCGTTGAGCACCAGCAGCTCGCCCGTGAAGCCTTGCAGGGGTTCCAGCAGTTGTTGGACGGCGTGGCCGGTGCCGTTCTGGGGTTGCTGGAGCACGAATTCGACGCCCTGCTGGTGGGCGAGGGAGCACTGCACCCGTTCGGCCTGGTGGCCGACGATCAGCAGCCGCCGTTCCGGGGCGAGCTCCTCGCAGCTGGCGAGCACGCGCTCCACGAGGGTGGCGCCGGCGAGGGGCTGGAGCACCTTGGGCAGGTCGCTCTTCATGCGGGTGCCCTTTCCGGCGGCCAACACGGCAACGGCGAGCATCGGCGGGGGGCGGCGGCTTGGCCGGGAATCTACCGGGCCTGCTCCCGTTCGGTCACGGCCGTCCGCGGATTGCGGCTTTGCATCGTCGGCTTGGCGTTGGCTTCGCGAAGCCCCTCCGTTGCTGGGCATGCTTGTGCCCGCTGCAGATTTGCACCAGTAACACACCGTGGCCCTTGCCAGAAAACACCCATTGGGTTTAGAGTTGAGATGAAGGATGCTTTGAAGAAGCCACCTTTTGATCTTGTTTTCTGGCTCAGCCAATGATCTTTCAGGGAGCCGCCAGGCAAATTCTGCCGAAGTCTGTTCGTGAAGCATACAAGGAGTGGCTATTTTTCGAAGCTATCCACCGATTCAGGTTTCAAGGTTCGCCCGCCGATGTGAAGGCTGATATTCAGAGCAAGTACGATCACCAGAGCGACCTCCTCGACCTGTTCACCGGCAATCAGGGCACCATTGTTCACAAATGGCATCACTATATTCCCCTGTACGATCGCTATTTTTCTGCTTTTCGTGGCCAGCCAATCAGATTTCTTGAAATTGGCGTCTTTGAGGGAGGCAGCCTCAAGATGTGGCGTGATTATTTCGGTGAACAAGCCATTATTTTTGGAATCGATATCAATCCCAAGTGCAAGCAGTTTGATGGTGTTGGCGGCCAGGTTCGTATTGGATCACAGGTGGACGCTGACTTTCTCAATGCCGTCATCGAGGAGATGGGAGGGGTGGACCTCATCCTTGATGATGGCAGCCATCACATGAAGCATGTTCCTGAAACGCTCAGGCATCTGTTCCCGCGCCTGAGCGATGGCGGAATGTACATGATTGAGGATTTACATGCGGCCTACTGGAAGGGCTTTGGCGGCGGCTTCAGGTCGTCAGCTAACTTCTTTGGCACACTATTCGATGTTGTTGATGATATGCATCGTTGGTATCATCGCCGTCGTTCGAAGCACGCTGCGATCAGTCATGCCTGCTCCGGTATCCACATCCATGATTCCCTGATCGTCCTCGACAAAAACCAAACCCATCCACCCGTTCACTCAGCCCTGGGTCAACCTCCCCTGGGCGCCTGAGCCTCCGCGGCCCGTGAGCCCCCAGCGGCGCCGCCAGGCGCAGGTGCTCTCGCCGTCGCCCTGGAGCTGCCGCTGCGCCCGCTCCGCCAGGATCTCTGCTGCCGTGCCGGTCCCGCGGGGATCGCGGTAGGGGGCGGCCGCCCGGGTGAGGAGGTGCTCCTCCTCCATGGTGGAGAGGGGCCGGAGCGCGCCGGCGGTAGCCAGAGGCGAGGGGCTGGCCACCGTTCCGCCACTCCACCGCTGCGAGGCTCCTGCGCCTGGCGCCTGCGGCACCCCCCGGATCGCCGCCACCTCCAGCCCCAGGCTCCGCAGGCTCGCCCGGAAGGCAGCGGCCGATCCGTAGCTCACCAGCCGCCCCCGGGGTGCCAGCAACCGCGCCAGACCCGCCAGGAACTCCCGCGTCCAGAGCTGCGGGCAGCGCTGGGGGGAGAAGGCATCCAGCCACACCAGATCACAGGTCCCATGCAGCTCCGGGGGCAGGTCCGCCAACCGCGCCCGCGCATCGCCCCACAGCAGGGTGGGGCCGCTCCCCAACCGTTCCAGCTGCGCCAGCACCGACGGCGCCCAGGCCCGCCGGAACTCCGGCGCCGCCAGGGCCAGCTCCAGGGGTCGCCGATCCAGCTCCAGCCCCCACCAGCGCAATGCCAGCCCCCGCGCCCGGCAGGCCTCGAGGAGCGCGGCCGTGTTGGTGCCGGTGCCCACCGCCACCTCCACCACCGTGAGGGCCGCTCCCGGTGCGAAGCGCTCCAGCTCCGAGGGCCGCACAAACGTGGTCCGCGCCTCCGCCAGGGCCCCCTCAGCGCAATGAAAGCCTTCGGAGAAGGTGTCGCTGAACAGGCTGAAGCTGCCGTCCCGGCCGCTGCGGGGCCGGAGGGCGGAATCAGCCGCCAAGGCGGGCGAGATCGTCCCAGAAGGTGGGGTACGACACCGCCGCCGCTTCGTGGCGGGCGATGGCGGTGACGCCTTGGGCGATGCCGGCGGCCACCGCCAGGCTCATGGCCACACGGTGATCGGTTTCGCTGTCCACCGTGGCGCCGTGGAGTGGGGTGGGGCCGCTGATGGTCAGGCCGTCGTCGTGTTGTTCGAGGTGGGCGCCCATGGCGCCGAGCTGGCGGGCCATCACCGCCAGCCGATCGGTTTCCTTCACGCGCAATTCCTGGGCATCGCGGATGCGGCTGACGCCGTCGGCGCAGCAGGCGGCGACGGCGAGCACGGGGATTTCGTCCACCAGGCGGGGGATGAGGTCACCGTCGATCGAAAAGGCC
>JBIKTO010000426.1:0-2802 GCA_044348065.1 Cyanobium sp. | reverse complement strand
GGGCGGGCGGCCCTCTTCGGCCAGGAAGGCGCCGGCCAGCATCGTCATCCGCGCCACCCAGAAGAAGATGATGTCGAAGCCGGTCACCAGCACGCTGGTGGGGTACCAGCGGGCCAGATCGGCGGCGGCGGCGTCCGGCCAGCCGAGGGTGGAGAAGGGCCACAGGCCGCTGGAGAACCAGGTGTCGAGCACATCCGGGTCCTGCTCCAGCACCAGCGGATGGGCATGGGTGCCGCCGCCGAACTGGGCTTCCGCCTGCGCCCGCGCCTCCGCTGCGTCGCGGGCCACCACGTAGGGGGTGGTGTCGGTGATGGCGCCACCGGTTTCGCTCACCACAAACCAGGCGGGGATGCGGTGGCCCCACCACAGCTGGCGGCTGATGCACCAGTCGCGGATATCGGTGAGCCAGTCGCGATACACCTTGCTCCAGCGCTCCGGCACAAAGCGCGGCGACGGCCCGGCGGCATCGGCCAGGGCACCGCGGCAGCGCGCCGCCAGGGGCTCGGTGCGCACAAACCACTGGGTGGAGAGCAGCGGCTCCACCGGCACCTTGCCCCGATCCGAAAAGGGCACGCTGTGGCGGTAGGGCTCCACCTTCACCAGACAGCCCTCCGCCTCCATCGCCTCCACCACCGCCGTGCGGGCCACGAAGCGATCCAGCCCCTGGAAGCGACCGGCGGCTTCATTCATCGTGCCGTCGCGGTTCATCACCGTCACCAGCGGCAGGTTGTGGCGCTGACCGATGGCGAAGTCGTTGGGGTCGTGGGCGGGCGTCACCTTGACGCAGCCGGTGCCGAACTCCGGATCCACGTGGTCGTCGGCCACGATCGGGATCTCCCGCCCCACCAGCGGCAGGCGCAGGCGGCGGCCCACCAGGGCGGCGTAGCGGGGATCGGCCGGGTTCACCGCCACCGCCGTGTCGCCCAGGAGCGTCTCGGGCCGGGTGGTGGCCACCTCCAGGTGGGTGGGGCCATCGGCGGCGGGGCCATCGGCCAGCGGATAGCGGAAATGCCAGAGGTGGCCGTCCACCTCCTTCATCTCCACCTCCAGGTCGCTCACCGCCGAACCGGAGGCGGGGCACCAGTTCACCAGGTATTCGCCTCGGTAGATCAACCCCTGCTGGTGCAGGCGCACGAACGCCTCCACCACCGCCTCACTGCAGCCGGCATCGAGGGTGAAGCGCTCCCGTTGCCAGTCGACCGAGTAGCCGAGGCGGCGCAGCTGGCCCACGATCGTGCCGCCGCTCTCCGCCTTCCAGGCCCAGGCCCGCTCCAGGAAGGCCTCACGACCCAGCTCCTCGCGGCTGCGGCCCTCGGCCTTGAGCTGCTTCTCCAGGATCGTCTGCACCGCGATCGAGGCGTGGTCGGTGCCGGGCAGACACAACACGTTGTTGCCGCGCAGGCGCTGGAAGCGCACCACCGTGTCGATCAGGGCCGTGTTGAAGGCATGGCCCATGTGCAGGCTGCCGGTCACGTTCGGCGGCGGGATCACCACCGCAAACGGCGCACCGGGCGCCGCCGGATCGGGATGGAAGGCGCCGGACTCCTCCCAGGCGGCCTGCCAGCGGGCCTCGGTGCCGGCCGGGTCGTAGGTCTTGGGCAGGGAGGCCTCGGGCACGGGACGGCGGCGGGAGGAGGTCCATGGTGGCAAAGCGAGCGCAGGGCGCCGCGCCTGCCTCGATCCGACGGAAGGGCGATCCTGGACAGGAATCCTGCCTAAGGTTCAATCGGTCGCCTGGATGGCTGCCGCTGGCGCCAGCCGCAGACGTTGAGAACGACTGGCGGCATCGTGATTCTTGTTCTACCTGTACCCAGCTCGCCCGGTTTGGTTCGCTGATGCCGTTCTCCGTACTCCCCCGCCTGCGCGGCAACCGCTCCAGCGCCCTGCTCACCGGCGCCCTGCTCGCCGGGGCGGGGGTGCTGCCGGCCGAGGTGGAGGCCGCCCCCACCTACACCCGCCAGGTGCTGGTGCAGAACCTGCTCAACCCGCGCGGTCTGACCCTCGATCCCGACGGCCACGTGCTGGTGGTCGAAGGGGGCGCCGGTGGTCTCAGCCCCTCCTCCTGCACGGTGCCCGGCGCGCCTCCCGGCCCGCCCACCGACCTGCGCTGCTGGGGCCAGACCGGCGCCCTGGGCCGCTTGAGCACCGTGGACTTCACCTACCAGCGGCTCTGGACCGGCCTCGACTCGATCGCCCGGGGCGAAAACGCCCTCTCGCCGGTCGCGGGCCTCCAGGACGTGGCCTTCCGCAACGACGGCAGCCTGCTGGGGGTGTTCGGCTTCCGCGGCGATCCAGCCACCCGACCCGCCGGCACCCAGTTCGCCCAGCTGGTGCGCTTCGATTACACCAATCCAGGCTCGGCTCCGGTGCCCCTCGTGGATCTGGGAGCCTTTGAGACGGCCCACCCCAGCCACACACCCCCCTTCAGCAACCCCTTCGCCCTGGCCTGGCACAACGGCCAGAGCTACATCACCGATGCCGGCTCCAACCGCCTGCTCAAGGTGGACGACGCCACCAACAGCGTGGCACTGCTGGAGACTCTCCCCCTGGAAACCCCCGTCACCGTGCCCGGCATCGGCGACGTGCCCGGGGAGGGCGTGCCCACCGGCCTGGCGGTGGGGGGCGATGGCAGCGTGTATTACACCCAGCTGCCCGGCTTTCCCTTCAGCCCCGGATCCGCCTCGATCTTCCGCTCGGATGGCAGCGCCGGCTCCGCCGTCACCCTCACCGACGGCTTCACGAATGTGATGGACATGGCCCTGGGGGATGACGGCTGGCTGTATCTGGTGCAATACGCAGACA
>JBIKTO010000068.1:0-8810 GCA_044348065.1 Cyanobium sp. | reverse complement strand
GCACGCCGGCGGGGAGCTCCAGCGCTTCGGGGCCCTGGCCGGAGCCCTGGGGAGAGGTCGGGGGCTCAGCCACCGGGGGTGGGAGGCTGGGTCCAACGCCGGTAGAGCCACACGCCACCGCCACCCCAGAGCAGACTCCAGACGAGGAAGGTGGTGGCGGTGCCGAGCTGGCCACCCTCCAGGGTGTACACGCCGGCGTTGATGAGCCCGGCATCGATCAGGGAGCCGCCGATGCCCCAGCCGAGCACCCAGGTGAGCAGGAAGCCGATCGCCTGCAGATTGCCGGTCATGGGGTGGGGATGTAACGGCGGTTGACTTCGTTCCAGTTCACCAGGGACCACCAGGCGGCGATGTAGTCGGGCCGGCGGTTCTGATAGGTGAGGTAGTAGGCGTGCTCCCACACATCCAGGCCCAGCAGGGGGGTGCCCCGCGGATTGCCGGGGAGATCCATCAGGGGGTTGTCCTGATTGGCCGTGGACGTGATCGCCAGGCTGCCATCGGGCTTCTGAATCAACCAGGCCCAGCCCGAGCCGAATCGCGCCGACGCCGCCTGGTTGAACTGGCCCTGCATCGCCTCCAGCGAGCCGAAGGCCGCGTTGATCGCCGTCAGCAGCGGCCCGGAGGGGGCCCCGCCCTCTCCCGCCGGCGCCATGGCGGCCCAGAACTGGCTGTGGTTCCAATGGCCGCCGCCGTTGTTGCGCACCGGCTCCGGAAAGCGGGAAATCTGGCCCTGCAGATCATCGAGGCTGAGGCGCGCCAGAGCGGGATTGGCCTGAATCTGGGCGTTGAGATTGGCCACGTAGGCGCCGTGATGGCGGTCGTGGTGGAGGGTCATCGTGGTGGCGTCGATCACCGGCTCGAGCGCTTCCACGGCGTAGGGAAGCGGCGGCAGGGAGAACTCCGCACAGGCGGGAGCCGCGCTGGCCAGCAGCAACAGAACAACCGTCAGGCAGGCCAGCAGGGGGCGGAGCAGGACACGGAGTGGCATGAAACGATCCGGCGAAGCTCCAGCCTGCCGGATGCGGGGGCCCGCCTGCCGGGAGCTGAGGGGGGCTGGGATTCAGCGGGGGCGGGTGGGGGCCAGATCGCTGGGGCGGCGAAGCACGAACACCGTCATGGCGGTGAGCAGCACGATCAGGCCGAGAACGCTGGCGATGGCAACGGTGTAGTCAGACATGACGATCAACCGAGCCCGATCTGGGAAAGGATGCCCTGGCCGGTGAGCAGTTCGGTGGCCAGACCGATCACGAAGCCGAGCATGGCCAGACGGCCATTCCAGGTTTCAGCGAAGGCCACGAAGCCGAAGCGGGGGGAGGGGTCGGCCATGAGTCGTCTCGAGATGATGGACCAATTGTAACAGCCTGTTAAGTGCCGGCCTGGGCCAGCAGGGTTTCAAAGGGCTCGGGACGGTGCAGGTAGTAGCCCTGGGCGTAGTGCACGCCGATCTGGCGCAACCGTTCGAGCACCGCGGCCGACTCCACGAATTCGGCGACGGTGCGCAGGCCCATCAGCTGCGCCACCTGCACGAAGCAGCGCACGGCCAGGTCGTCGAGGGGATCGTCGATCACACCGGTCACGAACTGGCCATCGATCTTCAGGTGCGTCACCGGCAGGTTCTTGAGGGCGCCGAAGGAGGCGGTGCCGGAACCGAAGTCATCGAGGGCCACGGTGGAGCCATGGCGGCGCACGGTGGCGATGAAGTCGATGGCGGAGGCAACGTTGGTGATCGCCGCGGTTTCGGTGATCTCGAAGCAGAGGTGGCGGCTCACCCCCGGTCCGGCCTCGGCAAGCATCTGATCCACCTGCCGCCCGAAACTGCGGTCCACCACCGATTGGCCGGAGACGTTGATGGCAATGCGGTCGAGGCCCTCAAGGCTGGGCTGGCTTCTCAGCAGGCCGAGGGCTTGGCGCAGCACCCAGTGGTCGAGGCGGGTGGCCATCTGAAAGCGCTCCGCCGGTGGCAGGAAGGCCCCCGGCAGCACCAGGGAGCCATCGCACTGGCGCAGGCGCAGCAGCAGCTCCGCCCGCAGCGCCGGGTCGGCGGCGGGGTCGAGGGCCACGATCCGCTGGGCGTGGAGCACCAGCCGGTCTTCGTCGAGGGCCTCCTGCAGCCGGGTGACCCAACGCATCGCCTGGTTGCGGCTGCCCGTGTCCGCGTTCCCCTCCCAGGTGTGCCAACGGTTGCGACCCGACTCCTTGGCGGTGAAACAGCTGATGTCCGCCGCCTGCATCACCGCATCGGGGAGGTGGCCAGCACCCACCAGGGGCACCACGCCGATGCTCACCCCCACCCGGAAGCGGTGCTCCCCCACCTGAAAGCGGAACACCTCCAGCTTGCGGATGATGCTGGCGGCCATCGCCTCCGCCTCCGCCTGGCTGCATTGGAAGAGGAGCAGGCCGAACTCATCGCCCCCCAGCCGGGCCAGGCAACCCCGGCCGCTCTGGAAGGTTTCCAGAAGCCGGGCCAGTTGCACCAGAAGCTTGTCGCCGGCGGCGTGGCCGGCGGCGTCGTTGACAATCTTGAACTGATCGAGATCGATATAGAGCAGCGCGTGGCCCTCCTCCGCCGGCTGCTGCAGACACTCGCTCAGGCAGGCGTCGAAGGCCCGGCGATTGAGCAGCTGGGTGAGGGCGTCGTGGCTGGCCTGGTGCTGGAGTTCGGCCTGCAGGGCCACCTCGGTGGTCACATCCTGCACGAAGCCGAGGTAGCCGTTGGGGGCGGCGGCCTCCCGCTGGACCTTGGCGTGGGAGCGCACGTGCACCACGCTGCCATCCCGGCGGAGCAGGCGGAAGGCGAGCTGGAAGTCCCTGCCCTGGGTGGCCATGGCGTTGCCTTCATCGATCACCATCTGCCGATCCTCGGGATGGAGCACCTCCATCCAGCCCATGCCCAGGCACTCCTGCTCCTCCAGGCCGAAGATCTCCCGCCAGCGGAGGTTGGTCCAGGTGCAGCCCCCGCGCGGATCGGTGCCGAACAGGCCGATCGGCATCTCCGCCATGATGGCCTGGGCCCGCTGGCGCAGAACCTGTTCGCTCTGCAGGGCCCGCCGCCCCTCCAGCAGCTGCACGGCCGTGCGACCGAGCTGGTCGAGCACCTGGCGCTGCCGGGCGTCGAGCCGCAGGGGCCGGTGATCGATCACGCAGATCGTGCCCACGGCGGCTCCATCGGAGAGGCGCAGGGGGGCACCGGCATAGAAACGGATGTGGGGATCGCCCGTCACCAGGGGGTTGGTGGCAAAGCGGGGGTCGAGCTGGGCGTCCTCCACCACGAACAGCCCCTTCTGCGCGATGGCGTGGGTGCAGAAGGAGACCGCCCGGGGGGTCTCGCTCACCCCCTCCAGCCCCAGGTTGGCCTTGAACCACTGGCGGTCGCGGTCGATCAGGCTGATCAGGGCGATCGGCGTGCCGCAGACGGCCGCGGCGGCCTGCACCAACCCCTCGAAGGCCGCCTCCGGAGCGGTGTCCAGCACCTCCAGGACCTCCAGGGCCCGGAGGCGCCGCTCTTCATCAGGGGCGTCCTGGGGCGGGAGCTGCGTCATGCCGGGCGCGCGGTTGGAGGGCCGGGAACGCCTGGATCAATCCTATCCATTGCGGCACGGTTGTCATTCCCTGGCGAGTCGCCGCCCATCGGCTGGGCGGAGGATCCGCTGCCACCGGAGGCGGGGCTTCGTAGGTTTGACGCCATGACCAAACCCGCCACCGCCTTGGCCGCCAGTCCGGCCGAGCACACCGCCGTCTGGGCCCGGCTCCCCTGGCTGGATCGGCTGCTGCCGCTGTGGATCCTGCTGGCGATGGCGGGGGGGCTGCTGCTGGGTCGCCATGTGCCCGGCCTGGCGCCGGCGCTGGCGGCGGTGCAGGTGGATCACACCTCCCTGCCGATCGCCCTGGGCCTGCTGTTGATGCTGTATCCGGTGCTGGCCAAGGTGCGCTATGGAGAACTCGGGCACATCGCCCACGACCGCCGGCTGCTGACCCTCACCCTCGCGCTCTGCTGGGGCCTGGGACCGCTGCTGATGTTCAGCCTGGCCTGGTGGTTTCTGCCCGATCAGCCGGCCTTTCGCACCGGCCTGATCCTGATCGGCATCGCCCCCTGCATCGCCATGGTGCTGATCTGGATCGATCTGGCCCAGGGCCAGCGGGAGGCGGCCGCCCTGCTGGTGGCGATCAATTCGGTCCTGCAGGTGCTGCTGTATGCGTTGCTGGGCAGCTTCTACCTGCAGATCCTGCCGGGCTGGCTGGGGCTCGACACCCAGATCGTGCGCTTCTCGTTTGCGGAGATCGCGCGGGCGGTGCTGATCTTTCTGGGGATTCCACTGCTGGCAGGTGTGCTCACCCGGGTGCTCGGCGTGCGACTCAAGGGGCTGCGCTGGTATGAGCAGCGCTTCCTGCCGAGGATCGCGCCGCTGGCCCTGTACGGATTGCTGTTCACGATCGTGCTGATGTTCGCCCTGCAGGGTGAGGCGATCAGCGCCGATCCCGGCCAGGTGATTCGGGTGGCGCTACCCCTGCTGCTGTATTTCGTGCTGATGTGGAGCCTCGCCTTCGCCCTGGGCAAGGCCAGCGGCCTCGACTACGCCCGCACCGCCACCCTCGCCTTCACCGCCGCCGGCAACAATTTCGAGCTGGCGATCGCCGTCTGCGTCGGCGTCTGGGGTGTGACCTCCCAGCAGGCCCTGGCCGGCGTGATCGGCCCCCTGATCGAGGTGCCGGTGCTGGTATCACTGGTGTACGTGTCGCGGGGCTTGAGGGGGCGTTTTCGGTAGGCGCGCTGGCGGGCAGGGGGCTCCTTGGTGGCGTCTTGGAGTCAGGCGCCCCCCTGTGGAGGGCGAGCAACAGCCGAGAGCGAAAAGCGGACTCCCCAGTCGCTTCATGAAGCAAAACAAGAGCCGCGACCTTCGCATCGACAACGGAAATGAGCGGCTCTATTCTTGTCGATGAACAGAAGGAGTTTAAAGATGGGCATGGTCAGGATCGTTTTTTTGGATGCAAATGAGAGCGACGCCACCAAGGGTCTCGATCGACCTGACTTCGACGCCTCAGACAAATTCCATCACCAGGCCGTCCATCCTTGGACAAGAAGTAATGCTGTTCGCGATCATCGACAACAGAGGCCAAAGCAGGCTCGATCCAAGCAGCATCCTTGGACAGCAGCAGTCCCGGAAAAGCCCAGTGGGCGGCATCGGATCGCAAGAAGCCGCCACAGGAGGCACCTGGATCGCGATTGCCCGTGATACCACTGGAACATCAGGCATCGATGCTCAGTGGAAGCGCTGGATACCTAGTGGAGGAGAAAGGCTTCTTGAATCTGCCGATCACAACGAGATGGGCCCTTTGGAGCACCCCATTGCACCCCCACTCACCCTCCTTCCCCACAAACACCGGATGTCAGGAAAACGCGACATATCTACCACGAAGCCATGGCAGAAAGGCTAAGATTGAAGAGTAAGCTTATTGAAAATAAATATGCACAACATCAAATAGCCGTCTAAGTGCACCATTAAATTTCCACATGAGTCCCACGACTATCGCTTGATCCAAGGACTCTATCTTGAATAGTCGTTATTGAAGTCGAAAGAGATTACACCCATGTCAGATAGAAAGCCAACAGCTCATTGGATCCCATGGAAGACGCCTCTAACCATGGGCGAGAGAGTGGTCCTCCTTGCGGGGCTTCTTTGCACTGCACTCTTTTTGAGTATTGCCCTGTATGGCGAACTGCAGACGTGGCCAACTTTTGCCGTTGACACCTTTCGGGAACTGGCCATCTTTGCATTCTCTATCACTATTTTTGATAACTTCAAGGATATCTATCTCAGGAGAGAGATTGAAGCGGAAAAAGAGCAGCTTCTCGACGAAGCTACAGGGCGAATTAGCACTATGCTCAACAACAAGAATCAATTGGCCAGTAATGGCATTGAAGATGCTCTGATCCCGTTTGATGCACGGGCCTTGAGAAACATCATCAGTGAACTCTCCCCTGGCGACTGTCTTTACTGCCATGATGGCTCTATCCCCGATTTTGAGGATCTCAAAGACTTAATCTGTCAACGAGCCATTGATGGCGTGAGGTTTCGCTTCATGTTCTTAGCCCCTCTTGATTACCCAGCTCCCTCCGTGCGGCCCAGGACTGGGCCGTAGACTGGTACACAGATATCAGTCAGGCCATGGCACGCAGCGCGATCCAGTTCCAGAAAGGCCTCTCTCTGTCTGAGTTCCAGCGGCTTTACGGAACCGAGGCACAATGTGAGTCAGCTCTGGAGAAGGCCCGCTGGCCTGATGGATTCCGTTGTCCTCGCTGCGGAGGTCATGAACATGGGCTGGTCTATGGCCGCCGGCTCAAGCGCTATCAGTGCCGATCCTGCGCTCATCAGGCCACGCTCACGGCCGGCACGATCATGCAGGCCACCAAGCTGCCGCTCACCACTTGGTTTCAGGCTTTCTATCTGATCGGGCAGGCCAAAACCGGTATCTCCTCGCTCGAGCTCAGCCGCCATCTGGGCGTCAAGTATGACACCGCCTGGCTGTTGCACAACAAGATTCTCAGGGCCATGACCGAGCGGGAGGATATCTACGTGCTGCGGGGAAAGATCCAGTTGGATGATGCCTACCTTGGCGGAGAACGACCGGGCGGTAAGGCAGGTCGAGGATCGGAGAACAAGATTCCCATTGTTGCAGCCGTTTCCCTCAGTGAGGCAGGACACCCGATTCACGCCAAAATCACGCCGGTGGCTGGCTTCAGTTCCGAGGCGGTCGGCGCCTGGGCCAGGGAGAACCTGGCTCCCGGCTGCGCAGTTCTCTCCGATGGCCTGGCCTGCTTCCGCTCCGTCACCACGGCAGGCTGCAGCCATGAGGCCATCGTCACCGGTGGTAAGCACCCCAACGACCTGCCGCAGTTCCGCTGGATCAACACGCTGCTGGGGAACCTAAAAACGAGCCTGAGCGGCACTTTCCACGCCTTCAACTTTGACAAGTACGCCAGGCGCTACCTCGGCGGGTACTGCTTCCGCTTCAACCGGCGCTTCTCGCTGGCGGTGATGACCGAACGGATCGCCAATGCGGTCTGTTGCTGTATGCCTTGCACCGAGCGGGATCTCAGGGTCGCGGAGGCTTATGGGTAATCAAGTGGCTGATTGGCCTGGCGGCGCCTGGATCGGCCGTCAGCGTCTACACCAACCGCACGTCCTGGGAGGCGGCGCTGAGTGGACGGTTGATCGTGACGGATACCTTCAGCCATCCGATCAGCTCAGCCCAGACCATCACCCTGGATTCCGGCATCGTTTCCACGAATTCTGGCCCCGCCGTGCTGCCCAACTTCTTCAAGAACAACAGTGTTCGTGAGGTCGTCCCCAGCGCAAATGTCTACGACAATGCCACCCAGGCAGGCAATGGCACCGCCTCCAACACGGTGACCTGGCTCTTCCCGACAGCCGTCACCGCCTTCGGGGCCGATTTCTTCGGTGCTGGCACTGGTCGACTCTCCCTGATTGGAGATTTTGATGGCACTGGACAGCAGTCCCTGAATGTCAATGCAACCATCGGCGGATCCGATGGCTTTCTGGGGGTGATCGGCACCACTGCCTTAACGCACATCATCCTGGGTAATCCCTCCACCCAGGTGGATAGCTTTTCGATCGACAACGCCTCTTTCGCCCCCGTGCCCAGCCCCCTTCCCGTGCTGGGTGCCTCACTGGCGTATGGCTGGTCACGCAGGTTGCGGCAACGGCTTGGCGTTCATGCCCGTCAGTCTCTCCACTAGGGCCTGATCCATCAGCCGCCAGACACGTCAGGGCAGCCGCCCAATCGAGGAACTGGACGGCAGCAGTGTTTAGCAAAGCGATGCCAAGAGCCACCATGCAGAGAAAGAGCGAGAGCTTTCCCTTCCAATCCCGGCCGGGGCTGGTGACCCGCTTGAAGGCATGGACGATGTGGTGATGATGATTCCAGTCGATACTGATCTAAATCAACCA
The DNA here is from genome assembly GCA_044348065.1 of Cyanobium sp. GTDB lineage: Bacteria > Cyanobacteriota > Cyanobacteriia > PCC-6307 > Cyanobiaceae > Cyanobium. The sequence continues at coordinate 843 of JBIKTO010000068.1, read as the reverse complement.
CAGCACATCGCTCAGCAGCGATGGCAGCGACTCAGCCAGCACCTGCCGGCTGGATCAGGACCGCGAGCCCGCCGTCGCGGAAGGCTTCCAAATGCGAATAGCCCATCATGGTGAGTGCTCCTGGCTGCCTCGTGGTGAAAGCGTAAGCTCCTGGTGATCACAGGAGCGCTTCACAGCGCGGAGCCGCGCCGAACACACCACTTGGGAAGGAGAGTTTTTTCTCTTGCACGGACAAGTCAACGCCAAGATCAGAAGCGGGAGACTGCCTCAGCAGAAGAAGCAGCCTCGGATCCCGTCTTCTGCATCTTGTTGTTGGGAATGGCATCAAGATAGCTCGATCTTCAAAGTCTTGCCCACGGCTGATGCTGCTCGTCCAAGAGTTGAAAGTGTAACTGATCTATTTGATGGATCCAGAAGGCGATCTACTACAGGCCTGCTTGTTTTCATACGGTGAGCAAGTTGCGTTTTAGTGATGTTTGACTTCTTCATTTCCTCGGCAATCTGAAAGGCAATAACTCTCTTTGCCGCAACAGCCTCGGCATCATCAATGAATCCCTCCTTGCGAAGAAAGTCATCAAAGTCACTTCCGAGATACTCTTTATCAATCATTGAATCCCTCCTAATCGAGAGCGCCGGTCTCGTGCGACGTGAAGATCGGCAGATGGGGTTTTCGCGGATTTCTTGACAAAGCCATGCAACAAAACCATCACATTATCCTCTACAGTGAAAATAACCCTTGCAATACCTCTATCAATCACGGATCATACCTCCCACAAGCCAGGTTCAAGCTTCCGAATCAGGGGCATTCCAATAGGCCAGCCATACTGAGCTGTTTTAATGTCG
>JBIKTO010000067.1:0-8846 GCA_044348065.1 Cyanobium sp. | reverse complement strand
GCCCAAACAGCACCGCTCCCGGCGCCCAGCCTTGCGGGTGGGCACGACCCCTCCCCCAGTGCAAGAGTACGGGAGGCGGTGGTGTGGCCCCCAACCCCGCAGCACAGTGCCTCAGGAGTGCCGCGGCCAGGCTCATCGTGATCAGCAGCTTTCCGGCTGCAACCTGTACCGCTTCAGCCTATGGCTGCCCTCTCACAGCTTCATGAACAGCCAGCTGGCGCAGCCCGGTGGGTAGACGCTGCACTGCTTGCCGGCAGCGAGCTTGCCGCGGCCAATGAGGCGCCAGCCGTCGCGCTCGGCACCGATCGGGCGGGCCGTGGCCCACTTGTTGATGCTGTGGGCATCGAGGCCCAGCAGGTGGGCCAGATCGGGGCCGGTGATCAGGTCGCCGGGGCGAAAGCCGTCGTGCCGCTGCACCGGCTGTGGAGGGAGAGGAGGCGCTGGTGGCCCCTGGTGGTGGCGCACAGGCCGCGGTGATGGGGCCGGAGGCGCAGGCGCGGGCGCCGGCGGTGAGGGCCGACCCCTCCCCCCGGTGCAAGAGTACGAGAGGCAGGGCCGAGTTCAGACGCGCCGCCCAGGAACAGCTGCAGGCTGCTTCAGGCAGCAGCAGCCAGCTGTAGGTGGTAGGTTCCAACCCCTTCCCTCTATTCCTATGGCCAACCGTCCCCTGAAAATTCTTGTCGGGATACTCATCGGCATGGCATCTATTGGTGGTTTGATTGCTGTGGTTGCTCTTCGGCTTAATCCAGGCCTTGAAAGCGGAAGTAGCAGCACTGACGCCACGATTGGAGACACCCACTACATGGGGGCCAGCAATTGTGACAAGGCAATCCAGGCTCAGTTGACCGATCCCGACAGTTATCAGCGGATCGCCACTCAGATCGTGGATGCAAAGCCGGGCAGCGGCTGGGTGGCACGGACAGCGTTCCGTTCACGCAACGGCTTCGGCGGCTACAAGGAAGCAACGGCAGATTGCGTGTTTGATGGCAACTCCTACAGGGCCATCGTGATGCAATGAGAGTGTGCGCCCATTTTCGTGGCGGCACGAAAAAGGGGCCCCGCAGGGCCCCCAGGCGATCGCGCCGCTTGGCCGTGGATCAGGCGGTGCGGAAGGTGGTGGAGAAGCCCGCCAGCGGCCGGCGGATCCCGGCGGCATCGGCGGCCAGGGAGGCGTTGACCGCCTGGGTGATCGCGCCGTCGCGCGCCACCAGGCGGTAGATGGTGGCGGCCCCCAGGTCGGCGTTGGGGTTGATGGTCACCACGCCGCCCACCAAGGTCACCAGCGCCGGCACGCGCACCCCACTGGATGCCACCTCCAGACGGAAGCCGCTGCCATCAGATGCTCCCAGCGCCAGCTGGGTGAGGGGAGCGGTGCCATCGCTGGTGTAGGTCACCGTGAGGTTGTTGCCCACGGCCACCGCGGTGGCGTTGTCGGCTGGCACCACCGCATAGCGGCGGCTGCCGGTGCCCGGCTCCGTGGTGAGGATCACGCTCTGCACCGCGCCGGTGGCGAGCGGAGCGCTGCCGGCGTTGAACCGGCCGAACACGGCCCGGCCGCGGCTCATGCCGTCGAACGTCACGCTCACCAGATCCTCAGCGGTCTGGGGTTCCTTGTAATTGCGCAGCGCGCAATTGAAGCAAGCGTAATCGTAGACGTAATCGCCGCTGATGCCGTCGCTGCGCCCCAGCTCCTTGAACATCTCCACGAACACTTCGTAATCGGTGTTGTAGCGAGCCTGCTCAACAATCGCGAATTCCTCGGAGTAGTCGCCGCGAAATTCCGGGCAGCCGCCGCTGGCGGCCTGCACGATCAGCTTGGAGAAGTAGGTATCGAAGCTCGCGCTCACCTTGGAGCCAACCGTCACGGAGTCACTCCAGCCCCCGTCACCGATCAAACGAAACTCCTTGTCGTTGTTGTCCACCGAGAAGTTCACTTGCTTCACCGTTTGCAGCTCACGGGGCCAGTCCCCCGCGTCAAAGGTTGGCCGGGTGATGAAGCCCATGCTGTCTCGCTCGGCGAAATAGCGGCAAGGGGCCCGCAGGGGCGTCATCAGCAGAACGCTGCGATGCGCCTTGATGAAGCTCTGCCCGAGTGCAGTGTCAGCCATGGAGTTGAGGGGGTCGGGGTGGAAGGGGGAGGGCAGCAGCTGGCTCAGCCGGACGCCGCCAGCGAGGCGATCAGGATGGGATCGGGGATCTCAACGATGAGCCGCTCGTAGCTGTCATCAGTCTGTGGCTGGTGACGTTGCTGGGCGGTGGGCCAGGCGCGGTACGCCAGCAACCGCACCGCCTCCAGGTCGCTGCTGGTGTCGAACTGGGTGAAGGTGAGCGTCCAGGTGCGCATCGTCGCCAGGGTCCGCGTGGGGCGTCCCAGGAGCTCTCGCTCCGGTGCGTTGGTGAGCACCGCCTCGATGCCCGTGGCGGTGTAGCTGGGCCGCACCTGGCCCTTGCCCACCGTCCAGAAGGCCTGGATCGGCGGGCCGCTGGGCCGCTGGTACTGGCCCAGGAAGGGGCCGAACAGCATGCGCAGCTCATCGGCCACCTGGCGGACGGTGGCGCCCAGCTCCACATGGCAGCGGGCCTGGGTCATGCCACACCTCCCGCCGGGGGCAGGGCCGGCGGTGTAGCCCTGCCCCCGCGGTTGCCGCCCAGGCCCCGGCGCTTGGCCGAGAGTGCGAACTGCAGCTGGAAGTGCCGCTGCAGCCTCAGGCGATCCTTGTAGAGCTCCCGGGTCCAGGGGCGGGCCGTCATGGTGAGGGGCTGGCCCTCGGCGTCCGTAGCCTTGAAGATCGCCCCGTCATGCACCGCAGGGGCGTAGGGCGCCGTGTAGCGGTACTTGGTCTCCATCACCCCGGGCCGGGTGTTGATCACCATCTCCTGCGAGTTCCGCAGATCGCCCGTGTTCACGATGTCACGGGGGTTCTCGCCCTGAGGCCAGGGCCATTTCGGCTCGGTGATGTGGCGGGTGAGCTCGGAATCCACGAAGGCGCTGAAGCGCCCCCAGGCTTCCGTCACCACCTCCCGCAGCAGCTGCTCATCCATCGCCGCGGCCCCCCGTCACCCTGAAGGTGCCGTTGATCTGCTGGCGCAGCAGCGGCATGGCGCCCACCGGCGTGCCGAGATCCTCCTGCAGCTCAAAGCGCCCCCGGCGGCCGTTGATCACCGCCGCGGCCTTGCTGCCCCCCACGATCCGGGAATCAAGGGTGGCAGGGCTCAGCAGCCGGCCGGTGCAGGGGAAGGTGCTCTCATCCACTCCCACCTGCTTCTCCCAGCGGCCGCGGTTGAGCCGCAGGGTCGCCAGGTAGTGGATCACCTCCGTGGTCGCCACCTGGTTGCCGGTTTCCGGGTCCTCCGTGAGGGCGGCGCCGGCCACATCAAACGCCAGGGTGGCGTTGGCCATGTGGCCGTAGGCACTGGCTGGCTGAGGGGCGGTGGTCATCAGATCACGAAGCCGATGAGCGGCAGGCTGCTCTGCAGCTCGGCAAACTGCTGCCCGTAGAGGCTGGCCTCCAATCCGTTGCCGGCGGATTGGGGGGCCTGGCCCACCTGGGCGCCCACCTCCCGCACCCGACAGGCGATCAGATGGGCCGCGTAGAGGCCCACCCCGTCGCCGTGGAGAGATCCCCACACCGCCTCGCTGCAGCGCCGGCCGGCGGTGGCCAGCGCCGCCTCGAGCTGGGCGTGCGTGTGCACCTCCAGCTCCGGGAAGCGATCCAGGAAATCGGCGAGGGTGGGGACCGCCATGGTCAGGGCCTGCCGTCTTCGATCTCTTTGATCCGCTCCGCCAGCTTCGACCGCAGTGGCTGGCGATCTTCCCTGCGCAGCCACAGTTGCAGCCGCTCCGTGTCCCGGCAGCCGTAGATCAGCCGGATCGCCAGGGGGAGGGGAACGGCCGCCAGCGAGATCTCGCCCTCGAGGGTGGCGGCACCATCGGTCAGCTCAATCTCCTGAATCACGCCGCGGCCCATCAGCACCTGGGTGTCGGCCCGGTGCTTCGCAATCTCCCAGAGATCACGGGGCACCGGCGCGTTGAGGCCGGGGTTGATCCGCAGGGTGGTCGGGTTGGTCACAGGGCCAAACGCAAACACCAGGGAGCCGCCGCGGCAGGCCGCCAGGGTGGATTCGTTCAACTCGGGGGTGTAGACCAACGCCAGCTGGCCGGAAACCTGCGGAGTGGCAGGCGATTCGATCGCCGGAGTGGTGGCTGCCTCGTCGGGTGTGCCAGCGGCAGAGGGCTGGGCCTGAGACTCGGCCTTCGGCTTGGTCGGGGTGCTGGTCATGGAGAAAAGGTGTCAGGGGGCGGAGGGGGGCTGACGGCCGAAGGGATCAGCCGCCGTCTTCGATGTAGAGATACGCCAGAGGATAATCAGGAATGAACCCACCGGCCTTGCTCATGGCGGGCACTACAAACTTCAGATTCCTTGGCTGCGGTGGCAGGAATGTGAGAGGTAGAGGAATGTGGAATTTCCCCTTCACAGGATCTTTCTTGTAGAACAGCATCCGCCGGGCCGTGAGGTTCCCGTTGCTGTTGGCCGGATCCAACTCGTTGATTGGCGAGACAGAAGTGATGCCGGGGTTCATCTTCAAGAACAACTCCAGCACCGTGGTGTTATCGGTGGATGATCGGCAGGTGGTAGAGACAATCCTGTGGTCGGCTTCCCCCATCAAGATATCGCTGGGCTGTTCGATTTGCTTAGAATTTATCCGCATTTGAGTTACGCCAAAGTTCAGCAGATCCAGCATCTGCTGGGGGGTGGTGTTGGGGTCGTTGAACCAGGCGTCGTTGTTGTTGCCGGTCACCACCACACGGTCGATGGCCGGGTGATTCAGCATGCCGCGCAGGCCGGTGCCGGCCCGGCCGAAGAGGCATGTAAAGTTGTTGCGGCGCTCGTAGGCGTCGCGGACGGCGTCAGCCTTTTCAGTGGTGAGGTTGACGCCGGCCATCTTGGCGGCCAGCAGCTCGTCCTGGGTGTAGTCGAAGGCGCCCGCGAAGGGGCGGATTTCGTTGACGATCTCACCAACCCGCACGCCAGAACGCGGCAGATCGTCAGCGGCATCCGCCACCAGGTCGAAGTTACCGGTGCGATCCCAGAGGGTGCGCTTGATGCTGGTCGCGCCAGCATTCACCTCGAACGAGACGGGGCAGATCCGGGGGTAGACGATTTCGGGGTAGGGCTTGCGCAGCACACCCGGGATGATGTGCTGCAGCTGGTCGGCCAGGAACGCCCCACTCTCGTAGGCGTCGTCCATTCGGTGGCTCATGAGTCGTGTCTCCAGGAAGGGGCAGGGGGGTAGAAAGCGGCGGCAACTGCGGGGATCAGGTGTCAGCGGTAAACACCAGCGCAGCCGGGGTGTTGATTCGGATGACCGCAAGGCCGCCGGCCGCGGCCCCCTTCTCGATCTCCCAGGCACCGGCGGAGAGCAGCAGGCTGTTGCCGGCGCTGGCGGTCTTGCCCCACTTGCCGGCGTTGGCGCCAGATTTGAAGTAGCGCAGGGCGTTGCCGGGGGCCAGGGCCTCCCACACCTCGATGTAGAGCGCGCCCGCCTTCAGGATGTTCAGCGCCTTGCCGGTCGGCACGCCACCCTGGTACGGGACGCTGGCCTCGCGGTGGCTCAGCTCATTGGTGTCGGTCATCACGCTGATGCCCAGCAGGGTGCCGGCGGCTGAGGCCACCTGTGCCGAGTTGGGCAGCACTCCCGATGTGTTGCGCACCAGCGGCACCCCGAAGGGGATGCGGCCAGCGGTTTCGTTGTTGCCGCTGATGATCAGGCTGCCGCTGATGTCGGCCAGCTCGCCGACGCGCCCGATCGCCATTTGCATGGGGTAATCGCGGCCGACGCCTGCATGGACACTCGGCACGTTGTTGGTGAAGGTCTGGGCCATGGGGGATAGGGGGGGGGTAGGGGGATAGGGAACGATCTGGGCAGAGATCAGCCTTTGGCGGGGGGCTGCCAGGCGTTGGCCAGGGTCTGCTGGTGCTCGGCAGCGGCCGCCTCGATGTCGTTGCCGCTGTCGTGGCGAGGGCCGGTGGTGATGCCCTGCAGCTGGCGGGCCAGCATCTGCGCTGCATTCGCCTGGTAGGGGACCCTCTCAGCCGCTTCGTGTGCCGCATCGAAGCGAGCGGCGATGTATTCGTCGCTGCGGCTCTCGATGCCATCGATGCGCACCTCGGCCGCCTCCAGGGCGAGCACCATCACCTCCCGATCGCTCAGGCCGTCATGGCGCTCTCGTGTGCCAGTGATGTCCGCAGCCTTGTCCAGCACATCAACCCGTTGGTTCACCAGCTGCTGGATGAGATCCGGATCGGGTTCGGGAGCGGAATCCAGCCGCGCGGCCACCAGCTCCTCCAGCTCAGCCAGCTGCTCGGAGAGGGTGTCGAAACGCAGCTCCGAAGCAGCCAGGTCATCGACGGTGGCCTTGTAGACCTCCCACGCCACGGTCTTCCCGGGGGCTGCAGAGTCACTGCGGCCGCGGCGCTTCGCCTTGGGCTTGCCGTAGCCCTCGCCGTCTTCCTTCTCCTCGTTGTCATCCTCCTCGCTGCCTTCCATCGCCATGTCGGGATCGTCCTCGGCAGCGGCCGCAGCCGGCGGATTGGCTTTGGTCATGTCGGTGCGGGCAGTGGCCATGGGGTGGTCCTCAAAGGAAGGGATGAGATCGGAAACCGCCACGATGGGCTGGTCGTCGCCGTCGGCGGAGTCGAAGTGCAGGCACACTTCGGGGCCAGCGCGGGCTCGGCGAGTGATCGCGTGGTGGTTGCCGCTGATGTTCCGCTGCACGCCGTCGTAACGGGTGCCATCAGGCGCCACGCCAGGAGTGGGGTCGTATTCGCAGCGGTAGCCGTTGCTCAGCTCCACGGCGCGGCCACTCTTCACCTCCTCGATGGCCTCGCTGTCGGTCACGGTGACGGTGCCGTGAACGAAGCCGTCGGTGAACTCCACCTGGGTGCCGCTGTGGCCCCGGGTGTGCTGCCGCGCCGTGGCGGGGGTGAGCAGTTGGGGCGGATGCTCCAGCGTCACCGGCAGGCCGCCCATCGATAGGAGGGAGTCCGGGCGGGACACCTCCTCCGGCGGGCGATATTCGACCCGCTTCGAGCCATCCGGGTTGGTGTAGGTCTGGCAGCCGCTCCGGGAGAAGGTGGCGCGAATGCGCAGGTATCCCTCAGGGGTCTCCATCCAATTGCCCGAAAGGCTGGAGCGATCGAAGCGGAATTGCACCGGCAGGTGGCTGGGGCTGCCAGCAATCTGGGGCCGCCCGGTCTACCTTGCGCCTGTTGATGCCATAAACGCACCGTGCCCACTCTCCTGCCAGACGCGATGGTTCGGCGCCTGTTGGGTGCACGGTTGGGCATGATCATGCGCCAGCAAGGCGTCAGCCAGCAGCAGCTGGCGCAGCACATGGATGTGCACCGCAGCGCCGTGAGCCGCTGGTGCTCCGGCGAGCGCGATCCGAACCCAGGGCAGCTGCGCTCGATCTGCCTGCTGCTGGCGATCGATCCGGCCCTGCTGCTGGGGCTGTGATCAGCCCTTGGCCTGTGGCTTGCCCTGGCGGGCGCTGGCCACGGGAGGGGCCTCCTGGAGGCGCAGCATCACTTCCGTCTCCACGGCCACCTGGTCCCAGTTGATGGGCTCGGCATCGGCCCGGGGGGCCTCGGGGGCGGTGCGGGGGGGCTGTGGGGTGCTCATCGGGCCAAGGGGGTGCATTGCATCCGGAGAGCGTCGATCCGAGCCTTCAGGATGTCAGCTTCAGCATCACGGCGCCGGCTGCCGCCCAGGCGTCGCTGCGGCCGGCCGCCGCCCAGGTTTGGATCCGCGCCGCCCTGGGCGCCGAACTGCTCCTCGGCCTGGATGCGCAGATCGATGGATTGGCGCTGCAGGTCTTCCAGCCGCTGATCCTGGGCCTTCATGCCCTCCAGGATGCTCTTCATGGCGCCGGCGACGCTGCCGGAGGCCCCGGCACGTTGGCTCATGGCAGCGGAGTTGGCGGCAGCCTTCGGTGAGGCGGCCTGCTGTTGCATCTTCTGCCTCAACTCCCCCTTGAACTGTTCGCGCGCCTGGTCTTTGCTCATGCCCCGGTAGCGGGTGCGGCGATCGATAGTCCAGCCGGCCTCGAAGAGATTCTCGGCAATCTTGCCCATCTGGCGGGCATCCGCTGCCTTCAGTTGCTCGGTGGTCGCGCGAAGCACGTCGCTGATCTTCGGTGTCGGCCGCGGCCCAGAGGGGGAGGCGCCCTGCTGCTGAAACAGCGGCATGCTCTCGTCGTATTCGGTCACCCCAAACAGCGCGGTCTGGCTCTGCTTGCTGGTGGCGATGGCATTGGAGAGCCGGTTGCGTTCCACCGTGCGCTCCTCCTTTCGCCAGGCCTGCGCGCCGCGCTGATCACCGGCGGTCCGGGCCGCCTGTTGCTGCTGCCGTGCAAAGGCAGACTGCTGGCTGCTGGTGGTCACGTCCTGGGCGCTGATGCCCTGCTCCTTGGCCTTAGGGGCCAGGCCGGGATCCTGGCGGCCGGGGTTGGTCAGCACTGAGGGTGCGGCCGAAGCAATACCCCGCTGGCTGGTGCTCACGGGTTCCATGATGTAGGCCAGTTTGAGTGCGCGATCAGAGCTCCAGCCAGCCTGGAGGGCTCCGATTACAGCTTTTTTGCCTTCATCTGTCATCAGCCTTACTTCCTCCCAGATGTCTGGTGTCATGCCCTTGGCTCGCTCAAAGTCTGGATACTCCTTAATTCCTGTTGGAGCCGCCGACATGGCGCCGCGAATCATTCCACCGCCCAACCTTTTCCCTTGACCTCGTGCGGTTGTGCCCCAATTTTCACTTCGACTGGGCACATCTGCCGATTGAATGAACTT
>JBIKTO010000425.1:0-2827 GCA_044348065.1 Cyanobium sp. | reverse complement strand
GCTGAGCCAGCCGCCAGCAATCAGCTCAGCAAGGGACCACGACAGCGAATGATGCCAATTTGCTCACGTCAGCCTGTGATCCTCTGGATCGAGATAACGAATGCCGCAGCCTTCGTAATCTGGAGCGGATAAGCTCAATGACCCACCGGCAACCGTAGTTGTAAATCTTTTTCACGATCTGTCTTGTCTGCTGTCTAGCAGTCAATCGCTGGCTAGCTTGGCTTTACATTGATGGCGTTTTGGGCCCATGCCGCTGCGAAATCTCTACATTGCCAGTTTTCAGTACGGGAACAGCCCCCCTTGGGTGGCTCGTCATGGTCTCAGCAGCAGTGCCTATCAAGCTGCTTTCAACCAGTTTGTCGGTCAAGGATTTCGTTTGCGTTGCGTCAGTGGTCATGCTGGTCCCGATGGTGTGTCGCGCTATGCCGCCATCTGGGATCAATCACCCAGTGGTGCCTGGGTAGCACGCCATGGCCTCTCGCCCCAGCAATATCAAACCAGCTTCAACCAGCTCACCGCTCAGGGCTTTCGCCCTCGCCTGGTCAACGCCCATGCGATCGGGAACCAGGAGCGCTATGCCTGCATCTTCGAGAAGGTGGGAGGCCCGCCTTGGGCGGCACGGCACGGCCTTGACGGGACCCAGTATCAACAGGTCTTCAACCAGCTCACGGCTCAGGGATATCGCCTGCGCTGGCTGTCCGTCCATGCGATGGGCAGCACGCTCCGCTATGCCTGTGTTTTCCAGCAGGGTGCGGGCCCCGCCTGGGTGGGCCGCCATGGCCTGGAGGAGAGTGCATTCCGCACCATTAGTTCCCAGCTGGCCGCCCAGGGGTACGACCTGATCTGTGGCAATGCCGCGTCCATCGCCGGTAAAGATTATTACTGCGGACTCTGGGAGCAGCGTCCGGAGACGACCCTTTGCCACCACGGCATGACCAGCGAAACCTATCAACTTAAGTTTGATCAGTTGGTGGGCACCGGCTACGTCCCACGGTTTGTCGCTGGTTATGCAGGAGCTGATCCCGTTGATGTTCGCCTCCGTTTCGCGATGCAGCAACAGCAGCAAGGTAATTGGTGTTGGGCAGCGACAGCAGCCAGTGTCGATGCTTTCTATAACGTTGGTACCACGATGACGCAATGTCAGATCGCCAACATTCAGAAGGGTGTCAGCAACTGCTGCACCACAGGTGCCTCCACGGCACCCTGCAACACGTACGGCTTTCTTGATGCTGCCCTCACCACCGTCGGTCATTTCAGCAGCCTCGCCTCTGGAACCACATCCTTTGCGGATGTTGAATCACAAATGCTTGCCGGGCGACCGCTCGGCATCAGGGTGGCATGGAGTGGTGGAGGCGCCCACTTCATCGCCGCAACTGGTACGGAGGATGATGGCAGTGTCTGGGTTTCTGACTGCGGTTCAGGGACCACCTCCCTGGTCCCCTATGACACACTCAAAACGAGCTATAATGGGGCTGGTACTTGGACGCATAGTTATTTCACTCAACCCTGAAGGACGCTCGTCATGCCCCTGATCTTTGATACCCCTCCGGCGGAAGTACGCGAAACACTCAATAGCGCACTGCCACGCCTTTCTCCCCGAATCTCCGAAAGTGGGGCCACTCCTGGCACGCCCCTGGGTCGTGCAGCTTTGCTGGATCGAGCCCCGTTCATCGCCCGCGCGCTTGAGGCCTTCCTCCGGGGAGGTCCTGATCAGGGTCCGGTGGCGGTTCCAGTTCACTTCATCGGCCTCGATAGTCTGGCTTCTGGAGACGAGAATTTCCGCGGCACCGTGAGACGCAGCAGTCCACAACTGTGGACCAATCTCCTCACCGACGAATCCGGTCGACTTGCCGCCTTGGCGGATGTCAATCCAACCAGCCGTTCGTTGGCGGCGCTCAGCGAAGGGCCCTCCATCCTGGCCATGGGTGCCCAGTTGGAAAACCTCACGGCTGAAGAACATGACTCCCCTGACCGCAGTGTCGCCATGCTGCGCATTCCTGCCCTGCACCTGAGCGCCATCTGGCTGAAGGGAGCGGATCCCGACCAGCAGGACATCGTCATCCCCAGCCCGGGGCCCATCCAGCCGCTCAAGGCCGGCCAGCGCTACACCATGGCCGAATTCCTCGCGATTGTTCGTCCCATGGCTGCCGATCGAATCCGCCAGACCCAGGAGACCAGCGGAGGCTGATCCCTCCCTCCCCACTCATCAACCAGGGGCGGCTTGCTGCTCATGGTCTGCTTTGTGCTGGGGGGGCTGACCATCCTGAGCGGGCGCTGGAGCCGTTCCAGGACCGTTCAGAGGAAGCTGAACTGGGAGGCCGTGAGGGAGCTGGTGGCGACTCCCGCCAGCAGAACCGTGTGGGCGCGATCGAAGGTGATCAACGCTCCGCCGGCCGTCTGGGTGGTGGCGGCCAGCACCTCGGCGAATGTGTCGAGAGGCTTGCCGAAACCGGCCAACACGATCCGATCCGCGGCACTGAAATCCCAGATCACATCCCTGCCGGCCAGGCCCGCCGAGAAGGTGTATTGGTCGGCGCCCTCACCGCCTCGGTATTCCTGGTGGCGGCCACCATCGATGATCCGGTCGGCCGCACTGGTGGCCGTGAACACCTCAAACCCCAGCATGGAACTGGAGCCACCCGCGCTGATCAGCCGCTGATTCGCCACATCGATCTCGACGGCCTCTTCCCCCACGCTGCCGTTGCCCAGCACGAGGGTGTCCCGTCCCGCGCCGCCGTCGAAGACGTTGCCGGTGACCCGCAGCCGCCGGTTCGCTCCCACCGCCAGCAGGGAGAGACTCAGGGTGTCGTCACCCTCAGCCAGGACA
>JBIKTO010000066.1:0-8852 GCA_044348065.1 Cyanobium sp. | reverse complement strand
CATCCCATGGTGCCAGACCATAAAGGCGCACCATGGCCGCCAGCAGTGCCGGCGGCGGCAGGGTGTTGGTGAGGAAGCCGTACCACTGCTCGGCCGGCAGGGAGAAGAAGGCGGCGAAGTGGTGCCGCAGCCGCGCCTCGTCGAAGCGCATCAGCTTCTCCAGCCCGAAGCGGAAGAAGGCGTGCCTCCAGCGCAGCGCGGGCGGCCAGAGCCCTTCCCAGGCCCGCCGGGCCAGCGCTTCGCCCGCCAGGCCATCGGCGAGGGCGGCGGCGATCGCGCCGGCCAGGTCCGGCGCCCGCCGCAGCAGCCCTCCCACCATGAAGCCCGAGGCTGGATGCACCATGCCGGCGGCGCCGCCGAAGCCCACCACCCGCTGGCCCGGGTGGGGCAGGGGGGGATTCATGGGAAACAGGCAGAACTCCTCATGCAGCACCTCGGCCACGGCCACCCCCCGCTGGGCCAGGCGCCGGTGCAGGCGGGAGCGGAGCGTGGCGAAGGGCAGCGCGGGCGCCAGGGCCAGGGAGGTTTCCTCCACGAAGAACACCCCCTCCCCCAGGTCCATGGCGTAGAGGAAGGTGGGCGGCTCCCGGCGCTCGGCCTCGCTGAGGTGATCGCAGCGGTAATCCATGAACACGAATTGCCCTGCGGCGATCGGATCGGCGCTGAAGCGACCCACGATGCCGTAGGCGGCCTGGCCCGCCACCGGGCCATCGCCCTGGCGCTGGATGAACACCGGCTCATGGCCGCTGGCATCCACCACCAGGCGGGCCTGGAACACCTCCCCCGATGCGCTGGTGACGGTGGAGCCCGCCCCGTCGTGGCGCAGGGCGGTCGCCCGGCCCCGGTGCCAGCTCACACCCTCCCGGGCGCCGCGGTTCAGCCAATGCTCCTGCAGGGCCGCCTTGTCGAACAGGCCGTAGGCCCTTCCATGGCGGCACAGGCCATCGCCGGCGCCGCCGCCGGCACCGAAGTAACTCACCGTGTCGCTCCAGCGGTGGGAGAGGAGCGGCCCCAGCCCCAGGCTGTCCACCTCCTCGGCCCAGATGCCGTAGGTGTTCGTCCAGGGGGCGGTGGGATCGGTCGGGGCCAGGGCCGCGATGGCCAGGCCACGGTCCGCCAGCTCCGCGGCCAGGCACAGGGCCGCCGGCCCGCCGCCGATCACCAGCACGTCGATCACTCCACCACCACAACCAACTCCCCATCCTCGTCCGCGGCCTCCTCTTCCCCATCCGCGGCACTCCGAACCTCCTCCTGGAGCGCCTTGATCAGGCGCGCCAGCTGATTCGCCGCGTTCACGGCCGCCTCGCTGGAGCCAGGCAGGGAGAGGTCGAGCGCCCGCAGCAGCCTCTCCAGCACCATCAGCTCCTCCACGGCGCAGTCCCGCTGCAGGGGGCTCGCCGGGCAGGTGAGGAACACGCTGCGATAGGCGTTCAGCAGCGTGTTGGCGGTCCGTTGGCCCCTGGCCCCCGCCGTGGCCAGGCTGCCCTCCTGCAGGCCCAGGGCGAGGCGCGCCCCGGTGGCCAGCAGCCCCCGCGCAAAGGAGCGCTCCTGTTGAAAGGCGGACTGGAGCTCCTCCTGCAGGGTGGTGAGATCGCGGCTGGCGCTCGCTTCCGCCGGTTTGGGCCGTTTCCGGGTCGGGGCGGCCAGGCGCTGCAGGGCCTGGAGGGTCAGGCGATGGATCTGGGCCTGGGGATCCGCCCCAGCCCGGGCCAGGGTTTCGATGCTGGCCTCCAGCGCTTCCCGCAGGCGTCCCGCTGCCACGGACGTGCGGCCCTCCACGATCTCACGGGCGACCAGGCCCGCCAGCCGCAGCTGAACCGATCCCTTCAGGGTGAACCAATGGCCTGGGGGGGGGGCCGCCTCGCTGGCGGGGGCCAGCAGGGCTTTCAGCGCTTCGAGCCGCGCCAGGGCCGAGTCCAGCCAGCGGCGCTCCCCAGTGGTCTCCCCCAGCTGCGCCTCCAGGCAGGCGAGCTGCTCGATCACCCGCACCGGCAGGGCATCGTCTCCGCGATGCAGCCGGATGGCCTCGAGATAGTGGCCGCGGGCCTCCTCCCGGTGGGCCTGGCCCAGGGCGGCCGTGGCTTCGGCCAGGGCGAAGGCCACCGACGACTCCCGCCACCAGGCGGCCGGAGCGCTCTCACGCAGGCGGCTGAGCTGGGCCGAGAGCCACAGATCGTCGGCGGGCCGCCGCTGGGTGGTTTCCTCCGCGCTCACCAGCAGCTGGCGCAAGCGGGCCACCAGTTCATGGGGCGTGACCCAGCTTTCCTCGTTTGGCGGGGCCGTCCCCGGGGTCGCCAGGGCCGCATCCTGGGGGTCCTCCAGCAGAAAGGTGGGGTCGCCATAGGCCTGATAGGCCCCCCAGGTGTTGGAATCAGGCGCCAAGGCGTAGGCGGCCTGGCGGGCCGCAAACACCGCATCGCCGAAGGGTTTGTTGGCGAGCATGGCGCCATAAAACGTCTGCGAAAAGATCAGGGCCGCCTGATCATTCACCGCCCAGCCACAGGCCACCACCGCCCGTACGCCGATCGCGATCAGCCGGCTGGCGACACTGGCCGCCAGGCGGTTGAAGGGGGTGGGGATGGCCGTCTTGATGGTGCCCAGATGGCAGCAGTTGAGCACCACCAGATCCGGCACCACCTCCATGGACTCGATTTCGCTGACGGTGATCAACATGCCGTTGGCGAGCACGACCCCTGTTCTGCATTCGCCGCTGTGGGTGAGCTGCTCGAAGACGCCGTGGGCGGCAATATGAAGAACGCGGTAGGAGCGCCGATACAGCTTGTTAATCACATCAACACCCTGTAGATCTTCGATCGATGGTTCAACGTCATAGCCGTGTTCACTCAGGAGTTGTACCACCGCATTCGCTTCTTCCCTGGCACCGTTGAGGCTGGCCAGCCCGCTGTTCTCGCCGCTGGGGCTGCCCGCAAACACCCGGTGGAAATTCGTTGTGGCTGGATTGCCGATCACGTAGGCATGACGGCTCGGGCTCTGGCGCACCCGTTGGCGGTAGGTGCTGGCCTGCAACTGCCGCACCATCGCCAGTTGCAGGGCGATCGGTTTGTCATCGGCCATCAGCAGTTCCCAGGGCAGGTTGGCGGTGCGCTCATCGAGCACCAGCACCAGCTGATCCAGGCGGCGGGCGAAATCCTTGAAGGGTGTGGGCACCAGCAACTGGAACAGGGTGCGGGAAAGATCCTGGTTGTAGGCGCTCTGCTGGATGGAATTCGCCACGAGCTCCTCGACCAGATCGCCCTGCAGCTCCTGGAGCACCCTTTCGGCACGGGCCCGCTCACCCAGGAAGGAATACTGCAGGCGATCGGCGAGCTTCCCCGTTCCTGAAGCCCCCTCCCCCAGGACCAGCATCCGGGGCCAGTACCCGGCCGCCTGGTTTGCATCCAGGCGGTGGCGCCAGCCCGTGCCGAGGTGCAGCCGCTGGTCCACCTCAAGCTGGACCCCATCATCGGTTTTGCCCACACCCCGCAGGGCCCGCAGCGAGCGGGTGGCGCTGATCGCCGTATCGAGAAACACCTCCACGATCTTCAGGCTCCCCACCCGCACCGAAAGCTGCGGGAAAACCCTGGCGAACTCCCGGTTCGCCTCCAGCACCCCCATGACGAGGGCGGAGATCGAATCGTCGATGCTGATCGCGTGGCTGGAATTCTGGCCGATCAACAGGCTGGCCAGTTCCACATTCACCGCCCCAACCCGATTGGAGCCGTGTCGGTCCAGGATCTGCAGCAGGTAGCGCAGGGTTCCCCCCTGCACCGCTTCCATCAGGCTGGGGGCGGAGAGGTCGCCCAGCTTGCCCAGGCCGATGACCACCGCGCCCCGACAGCGGCCTGCATGCAATTCCTCCTGGTCCCGGTTCATCAGCACCACGGTGGCGGTGCCCACCGGGCCGGCGTAGACGCCGAGACGTTCCCGGCTGCTCAGTTCCCCCGCCACGATGTGCTGATCGATCATGGCTTCGGCGGCGGCGATCGGATCCTGTTCGTAGTGGCCCACCATCAGCGGGCACTGGATGAAGCGCAGGTCCATGGCGTGGCAGGAGACCCGCAGGCTGGCGATCGCTGGCTGATCGGCGGCGGGCGGCGTCTGTCCCCCCACCAGTCCCCGCAACAGTTCCTCGTCGCTCGGCCAGGGCACCGGTTCCGGAGCGATCGGTCGCCGTCGCCCCTGGGTGCTCGTCGGCATCTCGGGCAGCAGGGTGGTGGTGCCCTGGTTGAGCAGCTCCAGCAGGGCGGGGAAAAACTCCCGGCGGCAGGTCAGACCCCCATGGTCGGCCTCCATCAGGTAGGTCTTGCCCACGTTGCCGAGGGCCGCGGAGCGCCAGGTCACCAGGCCATCCCCGTCCGGGGTGCCGAGCAGCCGGGGATGACCGTTCTCCAGGTCGAGCGCGCAGGGCGTGATCGGCGCCTTGCCATTCACCAGGATCACCGTGCCGGGATCCACGCCGGGCAGGGCGGGGAGAGCGGTCTGGTTCTGGTTCCAGAGCCAGGCACCCTTCTCCAGGGCGTCCTGGGTCGGCGTGGCCCCATGGCCATCGCCGAAGGAGGGGTCGCGATTGCAGGCCTGGAGCTGGGTCCACAGCGCCGGGTCGAACCAGCTGACCGCCTGGAAGGGGAGGGGGTCGCCGGATTCCTCCTCCGCCCATCCCGGCTGGGGCAGCCATTGCAGGGCGCCCGGGAACGCCGCCATGGCGTCCAGCTGGCCCTGGAGATCGCCATCAGGATCCACCCGGGCCAGGCGCCGGATCAGCGGTGAGTGGCCGATCAGGGTGGCCACCATGTGAAAGGAGCCGTGATTCGGGGTGCCCAGCAGCAACACCCGGGCGCCATCGCGCTGGATCAGTTGCTGCCACAGCTCCGGGGCGCGGGCGATCAGACCCCGCACCACCAGGCCGCCCATGCCGTGGGCCAGCAGCCGCACGGGCTGCTCCCCGAGATCGGGGTCCGTCAGCAGCTCGCGCAGGCGGGCGTCGAGCCGTTGCGCCGACAGCTCCAGCGGTTGCCGCCAGTCGTAGGCGAAGCGTTCGACCCGATGGCTGGCGAGCAGCTCGCGGCAGAGATCGCCGTAGATCAGGTCATTCACCTTCTCGGCCTCGATCTCCAGGCTGTGGATGTCGCCAACCTGCGGCAGGGCCGCCAGGCTGCGATCGCCAGGGTCAAACCAGAGCCGCTTCTGCTGCCGTGGTTGCCAGAGATGGGAGGCCAGCAGATCGGGGATGACCACCACCACCGGCTGGGGACTGCCCCCGGACCCGCCCCGTTGCCGCAGTGCCCTGCGGCGTTCCTCCTGATCGCTCTGGCGGGTGCTTTGCCGTTCCCGCTCCGCCCACGCCGTCGCCAGGGGCAGGAATTCGCCGAGGGAATCGGGCTTGGCTTCGCTCAACCAGCGGCCGAGGGCCCGGCTGGAGCTGGCGCGCTGGAAATAGCGGAAATGGTTGACGCCCCGCGCCTGTTCCCGCAGGGTGCGGGCCCCGGCCCGGGGGGCGATGCCCGCCTGCATCGAGGCCGTATCCACCACCAGATCATTGGCGCAGCGCTCGAAGAAAGGGGCATCGCCGAGCAGCAGGGCCAGCTTCTGCAGGGGGTTGGCCCCTTCGCTGCTGCCGGCGATCGTGGCCATGGCCAGGCCTTCGCGCAGGGGCGCCTGGGCGAGCAGGGCACCAAAGGGTGAATCGGGCAGCATCGCCGCCAGCCCGGGCACCAGGGCGGGATGGGTGCGGCGTTTGACGATTTCCAGCACCACCCGTTTGAGCACGCCGTAAACGGCATGGCCCGCCAGGAGGGGCACCATCCCCACCAGGGAGAGCAGCCCGGAGAGGAAGAGATCGAGATGGCTGCCCAGCAGCCGGGTGCCCCGGGCCGGGCAGGCCACCCGCACATAGCGTTCAATGTGGAACTGCTTCTGAGCCAGCAGGCTGCGCAGCTCCCGCAGTTGCCGCTGCTGCTCCTGCTCGGCCGCACGCTGTTGTTCGCCGAGTGGGCCCGGTTCATGACCGGGGTAACAGAACTGCTCGATCAGCTCGTCCTCGATGCTCGCCAGGCAGAGCAGATCGGCCACCAGTCCTCCCCGGGAATGGCTCACCAGGTGGAGATGGGTTCCCTGGGGCAGCGCCTGGGCCAGCTGCAGAGCGTTCTCGATCGGGCTCTGCGAAAAGGTGGCGTGTTCAAAGCCGTAGAGATGGCCCTGGAAATGGCTCTGCAGCACCTCCCAGGTGCTGGTCGCCGTGCTCGCCAGGTGGCCGAAGCTGCCGCGGGTGCACGAGCCGGTGCCATGCAGGAACACCAGCACCCCCCGGGGGGCAGCCGCCAGCAGGGCCGCGTCGTCGACCGCGACGTGATGCTCCTGGCGGATGTCCCCCCCATCCCAGCGGTAGAGGCCCGTCGCCACCGGCAGGCGGGCCTCGATGGCCTCCAGCAGCAGTTTGGTGCCCAGCCAGGAGAGGCCCAGATCGGCGACCTGGGTCACCTTTTTCCCGAACCGCTCCCGCAGGCGCCGTGTCAGTTCGGTCCGCACCCCCTGGATCAGATCGTCATCGCTGAAGCGCAGGGCAAACAGCCGCCCGACGATGCCCTCCACCCCCCGTCCCGGCTCGCCGCGCAGGTCGGCGACGGTGCCGACGGCGGTGCCGCCCTCCTCCAGTTCGATCAGCACCACCTGCTCGTCGGCGAGGTTCGCCAGGGGATCGACGGCCCCGGCGGCATCCCGCAGGCTGGGGCCCAGCTGAAAGGCCTGATCCACCGCCACAAACCGGGCGGTGAGCAGGTCGCCCGCGCCAGCCTGGGCCCCATCGCCGCCGCCTCGGGCGACCGCGCCCTCCAGGAAGGAGGGTTGGCCGCTGGGATCACCGGGATCGATGGGCACCGCCCGCAGCAGCGATCGGCAGGCCCCTGGCTGGGCGTCGGTGCCGGTGGGAGCCGAGCTGGCCACGGTTGTCCTCAGGCGAGGATCGGCGAGGCCAGGGTGGCCTTGGTGCCGACCAACTGGGGTTTCTGCGGGTAATTGGTGGAGGGCAGGGAGCGGCGGATGGCCGTATGCCAGTCGCGATAGGTCGCCTTGGCGCTGAGGGTTTTGAGGGCGCGAATCGCGTAATAGGTGAAAGCGCCGTTCGGGCGTTGGTTGAAGTTGGCGTCGTAGCTGTAGTGGTCGAGCCCCTCTTCACAGCCGGCCATCAGCAGGTCACCGGCGCCGCTCACCACCCCCCGCCATGGTGAGACCGCCTGGGTGAGTGACAGGACGGTGAGGGGCTTGCCGTTGGATCCCTTCGGCAGTTGCTCTGCCGGCAGCCAGCTGGCCAGGGGCAGGAAGCGAATGCGGGCGGCGCCGGTGGCGTCGGGATCGGCGGGGGCGTTGCGGGTGACGGTGCCGGAATGGCAGCTGTCGGAGATGAGAATCAGCCGTACACCTGCGGGACGCTTGCTGAACAACTGGCGGATTTCATCATCGATCAACACCTGACCCTGATGGATGTCATAGGGACAGAGCGCTTCGTCGTAGCCGTCGCTCTCATCGCCACTGGTATCGGGCGCCAGGGTGCCGTGGCCCGAAAACGTGATGGCGACCGTATCGCCGGCCTTGGCTGCCCCGATCAGGGTTTTGAAGCCGGCGACCATGGCGGCCTTGGTGGCCTGGCTGTCGAGCAGTTTGCTGACGGTGAAACCTCGGGCGCTCAGCGTTGCCGCCCAGTCATTGGCATCGTTGACACAACCTTTCAGATCATTCTGGGTGCCGGGATAATCGTTGATGCCAATGCAGAGAGCTTGTTTGGCCATGGAACCGGAGTGGCTGTCTTCAGGCTATGAAGATGCCCAGAAGGTGTCGGCAGGGGCTACAAAACTTAGTGGCCAATGGCCCCAACGCGGGCTGCACGCGCGGCAACCAGCGTTGGCAGGTGGAGCGGCTTAGCCGTCCGCTTCGGCCAGGTTCTCTGAATCCGGCAGAGGGGATGGGATCGCGTCTTCAACCGCCTCCCCGTCCGCTTCCGGTGGCGCCGGTGGCACCAGCACCACCTCCGTCAGCCGGTCGCCCGCATCCAGCCGCTGCAACCGCACGCCGGTGGCGGCCCGCGATTGTTGCGGGATGGCATCGGCCTGCATGCGCACGATCACGCCCCGCTCGCTCACCAGCAGCAGCTCCTCCGCCGGACCGAGCACCTTGAGACCCACCAGGGTGTCGCCCTCGCGGCGGAAGCGGATCGCCCGCAGGCCCATGCCGGCCCGCTTCTGCAGCCGGAACTGCTGCACCGGCACCCGCTTGCCCAGGCCGCTGGCACTGGCCACCAGCACCCAGGGACCGTCGCTGGGGGCCACCTCCTCGGCGCCATCGCCCTCCTCCTCCACGGCGGCGCTGGCCACCCGGTCGGCCAGTTCGGCCGGCAGCACGTCCATGCTCACCAGGGCATCGCCCGGCCGCAGGGTCATCGCCCGCACGCCGCGGGCAGAGCGGCCCAGGGGCCGCAGCTCCTCATCGCTGAGCCGGAAGTGGATGGTCATCCCCTTGAGCGAGCCGATCAGCACGCTGTCGCCGGGCAGGGCCAGCCGCACCCAGCGCAGGGCATCCCCCTCTTCGAGAGAGATGGCGATCAGACCATTGGCGCGGATGTTGGCGAAGGCGGAGAGGCGGGTGCGCTTCACATAGCCGCCGCTGGTGAGCATCACCAGCATCAGATCGTCGTCGAAGGCGCTCACCGCCAGCAGGGAGGTGATCAGCTCCTCCCGTGGAATCGGCAGCAGTTGCACGATCGGCGTGCCCCGCGCCGCGCGGCTGCACATCGGCACGCGATAAGCGGGCAGTGAGTACACCACGCCGCGATCACTGAAGAGCAGCAGCGAATCGTGGTCGTT
>JBIKTO010000424.1:0-2835 GCA_044348065.1 Cyanobium sp. | reverse complement strand
CCAGCACGGTGAGGGGATGCGCCTGCTGGTGCGCCGCCTGCGACGGCGGGGCGGCGGGCCGCCGGTCACCTGCAGTCACGCCGCCAGCATGGGCCTCCTGCCCGAGGGCGAGGGCCAGCGCCTGGCTGAGGCGATGGCCGCCATGGAGCTGGGCGTGGTGGCCCTGCCCACCACCAACCTCTGGCTGCTCGGCCGCCGCCGGGGCGCCACGCCGCGCCTGCGGGCCCAGGCGCCGATCCGCCAGCTGCAAGCGGCCGGCGTGCGCGTGGCGGTGGGGGGCGACAACGTTCAGGACCCCTGGTTCCCCGGCGGTGACTTCGACCCGCTGGCCCTGCTGCGCTTCGCCGCGATCGCCAGCCACCTGGTCCCCTGGCAGCGGCAGGGGCTGGCCCCCTTCGGGCGGGAGGGGGCCCGGCTGCTCGGCCTTCCCTGGGACGGGGTGCTGCGGGTCGGTGGACCGGCGGATCTGGTGGTGCTGGCCGCCGGCTCCTGGGAGGAGCTGCTGGTGCGTGATCCCCAGCGGCGGGTGCTGAGGCAGGGCCGCTGGCTGCCCCCGCCGGAGTGGCAGGCGCCGGCGCCACGGCTGGCTGGCCTGGGGCAGGATCACCCTCCCCCCTGAGTTGCCCCACCGCGCCATGCCCGCCACCGCGCTCCCCCCCCTGCCCGCCCCTGTCGACGCCGAGAGGATCGAGGCGCTGGCGGCGGCCCTGCGCCAGCGGGCGCCCACCCTCGCCCTGGTGCGGGAGCCGGGGGAGCTGGCCCGCCTCTCCAGGGATTTCCACGACTACTCCCCGGTGCTCACCCCCCTGCTGGCCGGTTGCCGGGCCCAGCTGGCGGCGCGGCCTCGGTCGGTGGCGGAGGTGATGGCGGCGGCCGGGGCCTGCGCTCGCCTCGGCGTGCCCCTCACCGTGCGGGGCGCCGGCACCGGCAACTACGGCCAGTGCGTGCCCCTGGTCGGGGGGTTGGTGCTGGATCTGAGCGGCCTCGACCGGCTGCGCCAGCTCGATCCGGAGACGGGTGTGCTCACCGCCGAGGCGGGCTGCCTGCTCGGATCGCTGGAAACCGCCCTGGCGGCGGGCGGGCGGGAGCTGCGGCTGGTTCCCAGCACGGTGCGCAGCGCCACGCTGGGGGGGTTCATCGCCGGCGGCTCGGGGGGCATCGGTTCGCTGCGCTGGGGCTTCCTGCGCGACCCCGGCAACCTGCTCGGTCTGGAGATGGTGAGCCTGGAGCCCGAGCCCCGGCTGCTGGAGCTGGATGCCGCCGCCGCCGCGCCCCTGAACCACGCCTACGGAACCAACGGCATCCTCACGGCGGTGCGGCTGGCCACCGCCGCCGCGGTGGCCTGGCGGCAGCTGGTGGTGGGCTTCGCCGACTGGCCAGCGGCCCTGGCCGTGGCCCGGGAGCTGCCCGCCACCGCCCTGCTGCTCCAGGCCCTGACCCTGCTGGAGGCGCCGATCGCCGCGCGCCTGCCCTGGCCCCAGGGCTGTCCGGCCCCCGCCCCCGGCGAGCACCGGCTGCTCCTGCTCGCTGCCCCCGACAGCCTGGCGCCGCTGACCCCCTGGCTGGCGGCCCGCGGCGGAGAGCTGCTCTGGCGGGAGCCCCAGGGGCAAAGCCGCGGTGTGCCCCTGCGGGAGCTGGGCTGGAACCACACCACCCTGCACTGGCGCGCCCAGGTGAGCGGCTGGACGTACCTGCAGATGCTGTTGCCCGCCGACCCGGCGCCGCTGCTGCAAGCGGTGCGTCTGCGCTGGGGGGAGGATGTGCTCTGGCACCTCGAAGCGGTGCGCCAGCAGGGGGCGGCGCGGCTGGCGGCCCTGCCGTTGCTGCGCTGGCGGGGCCACGCCGATCTGGAGGCGCTGATGGGCCAGTGCCGCGATCTGGGGGCCCTGCTGTTTGATCCCCATGTGCTCACCGTCGAGGACGGCGGCCTGGGGGTGATCGACGCCGATCAGGTGGCGGCCAAGGCGGCCTACGACCCGGCCGGCCTGCTCAACCCCGGCAAGCTGCGGGGCTGGCTCAGCCGCACTCCAGGCTGAGGCGGGTGTCGACGCCGGTGACCGGATTGGTGCCCTCCGCCTCCAGGCACAGGGCCCGCTGGTCGGCCCGGTCGATCAGCGCGTCGCTGAAGTCGGCGTCGGTGATGCGGGCGCCGCGGAAGTTGCTGCCCGTGGCGATCGCGCCCCGCAGCACCGCCCCGCGGAAGTCGGCGCCGCTGAAGTCCACCTTGTCGAGCAGGGCGTCGCTGAGATCGGCTCCGGAGAAGTCAGCTTCCGGGAAGGCGGCCTGGGTGAGGATGGCGCCGTGCAGATCGGCGCCGGCGAAGCGGGCGGCGCGGCCCTGGGCGCCGGCGAAGGAGGTGTTGGCAAGCTGTTCGCCGCTGAAATCCTTGCCGTTCTGGTTGGTGAGGGTGTAGTCGATCCCTGAGAACTCCGCCCGCGCCGCCGCCGCCCAGCCCCCGGGCGGTGGCGCCAGCGTGAGCAGGCTGATCAGCAGGGCGAGGGCGATGGCCAGCGGGGCGCCCCCCCGGCGGGGCCGGGGAGTGCGGAGCGGACGGAGCAGGCGCGGGATGGGCATCGGGGGTGGGGGCAAGGCGGGCTCAGACGGCCGCCGGGTTCAGGCCGAGGTGGGTGCGGATGCGCTCAAGGGCGGCCTTCTCCTCCGCCGACACCTTCTCGCCGGAGCCGAACAGCCCCTTGCCGGCGGCCTCGGCCACAGCCACGCAGCCGTCGACGATCAGCTCCGCGTACTGCCGCACGCTGGCCTCATCGGCCTTGTCGCGGGCCAGGGCCATGGCGTCGTCCACCTCGGCCAGGGCGCGGTCGAGCACCCGGCCTT
>JBIKTO010000423.1:0-2844 GCA_044348065.1 Cyanobium sp. | reverse complement strand
CCGCCGCGGCGTGCCCGTGGAAGGGGAGCTGCTGGCGGCCTGGCGGGCCAGCGCTGGGGTGCCCTGGATCGGAATCACCGGCACCAACGGCAAGACCACCGTCACCCACCTGGTGCACCATCTGCTGAACCACGCCGGCCTGGATGCTCCCCTCTGCGGCAACGTCGGCTTCTCGGCGGCGGAGCTGGTGCGGGAGCGCTGCCGCCCCGGCGAGCCCCGGCCCGATTGGCTGGTGGTGGAGGTGAGCAGCTACCAGATCGAGCAGACCCCCGAGCTGGCGCCGGCCATCGGCCTCTGGACCACCCTCACCCCCGACCACCTGGAGCGGCACGGCACGCTCGACAACTACCGGGCGATCAAGCGGCGCCTGCTGGACAACTCCCGCATCCGGGTGCTCAACGCCGATGATCCCGACCTGCGGGAGCGGGCCGCCAGCTGGGAGGTCGCCGACTGGGTGAGCGCCGGGCCGCGGCAGGATCTGCCGGCCACGATCAATCCCTTCCTCTGGGTGGAGGACGGCCTGGTGCGCAGTGCCGCCGGGCCCCTCTTCCCGGCGGACTGCCTGGCCATGCCCGGCGCCCACAACCGCCAGAACCTGCTGATGGCCACGGCCGTGGGGGTGCACGCCGGCCTGGAGGCGGCGGTGATGGAGGAGGCCTTCCGGCGCTTCCCCGGGGTGCCCCACCGGCTGGAGCGGATCCGCGAGCGCCGCGGCGTCACCTGGTTCAACGACAGCAAGGCCACCAACTACGACGCCGCCGAGGTGGCGCTGCGCGCCCTGGAGGGGCCGCTGGTGGTGCTGGCCGGCGGCGAGGCCAAGCAGGGGGAGGCCCGCGGCTGGCTGGAGCAGCTGGCGCACCAGGCGAGCGCCGTGGTGCTCTTCGGCGCCGCCCGGGAACGGTTGGCCACCCTGCTCGCCGGGGCCACCTACCCGGGCACGGTGGTGCTGTGCGAGGGGCTGGCGGAAGCCGTGCAGCGAGCCGAAGCGCTCAGCGGCGCCGGCGCCGCCCGGGCGGTGCTGCTCTCCCCCGCCTGCGCCAGCTTTGATCAGTACCGCGACTTCGAAGCGCGGGGCGACCACTTCCGCCAGCTGGTGGCGGCCCTGCCGGAGGAGCCATGAGCGCCGATCCACCCCGCTTCTGGCTGATGAAGAGCGAGCCGGATGTCTATGGCATCGACCGGTTGGAGCGGGAGGGCAGCACGCTCTGGGATGGCATCCGCAACTACCAGGCCCGCAACTTCATGCGCAGCATGGCGGTGGGTGATCTGGCCTTCTTCTACCACTCCAATGCCAGCCCTCCGGGAATCGTTGGTCTGATGGAGGTGATCGAGACCGGCCTGGTGGATCCCAGCCAGTTCGATCCCACCTCGAAATACTTCGATCCGGCGGCGAAGGCGGAAGCCCCCCGCTGGGACTGCGTACGCCTGGCCCATCGCCGCAGCTTCGGACGGATGCTCAGCCTCGACGACCTGCGGCAGCACTTCAGCCCCGAACAGCTCGCCGTGGTGCGCCGGGGCAACCGGCTCTCGATCCTGCCGGTAGATCCCCAGGCGGCCCTGCGCATCTTGGCGCTGCTCGGCGAGACGCCAGCGCTCGATCCCGCCGCCAATCCGAATCGGGAGGAGCCAAGCGATTGACCTTGGCCAGCGACGCATTCTTCGAATCGGTTGCGCTTCCAGATCAACAGCCGTGGCACACCTATCACGGATCGGTTTTCAACCTTCTCCACCGGCAGCCCAGGGATTTCATCAGGCTTGCAAACGTCCAGATTCTCGGCGACCTATCCCTGATCACCGATGGCGATGGGCAGCTGGTCGAAGCCGGCATCGATGAAGCTCTTTACTGGAGCCCCAGGCCCTTCCCCTTCGCCATTCTCAGCAACGAAGCGGCAGCGGCAACCCTGATCGAAGAGCGCCTCCACCATCTGAG
Source organism: Cyanobium sp. (assembly GCA_044348065.1). Lineage (GTDB taxonomy): Bacteria > Cyanobacteriota > Cyanobacteriia > PCC-6307 > Cyanobiaceae > Cyanobium. Next base: position 914 of record JBIKTO010000423.1, on the reverse strand, counting down.
ACTGCTGAGCATGTTGTATCGCAAATATTTTGGCTTCCAACACATTGCCCACCCCTCCTGCCAGGGCATCTATCTCTGCCATCCGTTTGGATTCTATGCCTTCGGCCATCTGCACGACACGCTGCAACGCCTCTATCCGATTCGCGATCAGCTGCACCATCCAGACATCCGCTTTGTTGTGTCCGCCCATGAGATGATCACGGATTTCCAGGAGCATCTCTCCATTCTCGCTGGTCGACCGATCAAGGAAGAGGATCTGATCGTTGCCCGCAGCGGCGAAATTCACGTCTTCCCCGATCTGCTGGTGCCCTTCTCGCCGGCGATGCCCACCACCTACACGCCCGCAACCTACCGCTGGCTGGTCCCCAAGTACATTCGCGCCTGTCTGGACTTCGGAGTCAACGAAAGCCTGCCTGCTGCCACGGAGAAGCTGTACTTATCCCGCCATCACATTCAACCTGGCAAGCGCTCGGTGAGCAACGAGGAGGAGGTCTGCCATGTTCTGGCGGACCAGGGATTTCGTGTGCTCACAGGCCGCGAGCCCCTGCGGGAGGTGGTTCGCCATTTCTTCCAGGCCCGTCTTGTCCTGGGCCCCCATGGCTCCCTGTTCGCGCATACGATTTACTGCCGACCCGAAGCCCGCATCATTGAATTCTGCCCAGATAATCGCCTCGATTACTCCTTCAGAGACAAATACAAGATGGCCCAGAATTACACCCACATCCCCATGCCAGCCGATGAAAACCACAATCTCTACATCCCCCTCGAGACACTACGAAACATCCTGCAGCAGGCCCGATGACGAGCGGACAAAACGCATTCTTGGCGCTATGTCGATCCAGCGGCGATGATCAATCGGCGAACAGCGGCGACTTGTAAGGGTGGTGGTAAGCGAGGAGGTGCTTATAGGAGAA
>JBIKTO010000422.1:0-2850 GCA_044348065.1 Cyanobium sp. | reverse complement strand
AGAGTCTCTGGCGAAATGGGCAGTGATCGCCAGCCTTGGCTTTCTGCTGCTTGTACCCCTACAGATTTGGGCGTCATGGAGTTTGATCCAGCAGGGTTTCAGCTCCCTTGACCAAGGAAAACCAGCCCCAGATGAACCTCTGCAAGCCATGGAAAAAGCAATCCGAGACGCTCCCGATGCGGCGACCTTGCAGACGCAACTGACAATCCTGCGGGGGCCTGCCATCGCCCCTCAGGACATGCAACGCCCCTTGCCGGAACTGAAGCAGATCCTGCTCAGCTCCCTCCAGCAGGCGCGGACCAATCTGTTGCGCCGGGCCCGATCCACTCCAGACCCGCGCGTCTGGGTCCTGATTCAGGACGTTCTGCGATTTTCAATCGGCTCCCTGGGCTACGCCATCGGCTTCGCAGCCTTCGCCCAACGCCCCCGCGCCCAGGTCACCCTGTTGGATGAGTGGAAAGCGCTCCTCCCATCCCGCAGAACCGGCCGGAGGCCTTCAGGCTCCTCTGGACTCTGGCCCTGAAGCTTCCGCCGCACAACGTTGCGCCACCCGCAGCTTGGCCGAGCGGCTGCGGGGATTGGCCTCCCGTTCGCCGGCATCGGCCACCAGCGCCTTGCGGGTGACCCGCTCCAGCCTGGGATCCTCCAGAAAGGCCCGCTTCACCCGCCGGTCTTCGAGGGAGTGGAAGCTGATCACCGCCAGCAGGCCGCCCGGCGCCAGCCAGTCGGGGGCCCGCTCCAGCAACCGCTCCAGGGCGCCGAGTTCGTCGTTCACGGCGATGCGCAGGGCCTGGAAGCTGCGGGTGGCCGGATGGAGGCGACCGCGGCGGGCCGCCGGCGGATAGCAGCCGGCGATGGTGTAGGCCAGTTCAGCGGTGCCGCGCTGGCACCAGGGCCGCGCGGCCCGCTCGGCCACCAACCGGCGGGCGATGCGCCGCGACAGGCGCTCCTCGCCGAGGCCATAGAGCAGATCGGCCAGCGCGCTCTCCTCCAGGCGATCGAGGAGTTCGGCGGCGCTCTCGCCGGCTTCGGGGTTCATGCGCATGTCGATCGGCCCGTCGGCGCGGAAGCTGAAGCCCCGCTCCGGCCGGTCGAGCTGGGGGCTGCTCACCCCCAGATCCGCCAGCACCCCCTGCACCGGGCCGTCGGGGCTGTAAGCGGCGAAGTTGGTGGCCACGATCCGCAGCCGATCCGCCCAGGGCTCCAGCCGCTCGGCAGCGGCGGCACGGGCGGTGGGGTCCTGATCGAGGCCGATCAGCTCCAGCTGGGGATGGGCCTCCAGCAGCAGGGCGCTGTGGCCGCCGCCGCCCAGGGTGGCGTCGATCAGGCGGGGCGGCGCCCCCCCCGCACCGGCGGGCAGGTCCGCGAAGGCCTGCCGCACCGCATCGGCGAGCACCGGGAGGTGGGCGAAGGGATCCATGCCCTTGTCCTAATCGACCTCACCCGCTGCGACGGGCGGAATCCGACGGCGGAGCCGTCACGCCAGCCGATGCTGTTGAGGCCACGGCCAGGGGGATCACTCTCATCACTCTGACCGCTGGGTTTTATTCCGTATTGTTTTCAGATTAGCCAGCCCGTAGAGCGCCTGTTGAAACCGCTGAAGAGCCCCACGTTGGTTACTTTAAACGTTCGGATGGGAATGGCTCCGCAGCCCGCCTGAACACCGAATTGCCCCCCGACTTGGCCGCCATGGCAACCCCCCTCTCCCCCATTGCAGGCTTTCCACGGGGGTTCGCCCTGGAGGACTGGCTGGGCCAGCCTGGCAAGCGGCATGGGACCGACGAATCCTTGCCGGCGGCGGGAACAGCGCCGATGCGAGCGGTGCCGGCCAGCCCGGACCCCTCGGGGGACAGGCCGATGACGGATTCCCCGGCCACCCCACTGCCCACGCGGCAGGAGTTGCCCTCGCGGCACGAGTTGCCCGCCCTGAGCGCGCCGCCCGTCCAAGGCCCGGATGCGGCTGGGGCTGCCGCCGCCGTGCCCGCCGACACCATGCTCGCCAGTACGGCCGTGACGGCCGACGCCTGGGTGGTGGCCCTGGGCTTCCCCGATGACGCGCCGCCCCCGGCTCCCTCCCCCGGCGGGAGCCGGGGCACGAACGACCAAGGGCCGCGGATCCTTGTGCAATGGGACAACGGCGCCACGGACAGCGAACGCGCCGAGGCCCTCGCCGCCGTGGGGGGAGTGCGCAGGGAGCTGATTCACACCCCGGTGATGCGGGCGCAGGGGGAGGGGGTGATGGAGGTGATCCAGCTCGATGCCGCGTCCAGCCTGGAGGCCGCCCTGGCCAGCTATCGCAACACAGCCCGGGTGCGCTTTGCGGAGGTGGATCAGTTCATTCAGCCGCAGGTGCTGAGCAATGACCCTGGGTACAGCGGTGGCTCTCTCTGGGGGATGTACAGCTCGGATACACCCACATCGATCGGGCCCGGCGGCACCACCAATGCCTTCGGCAGCCAGGCGGAAGCGGCCTGGAATCGGGAGCTGACAGGATCCAAATCAGTTTTTGTGGGCATTATTGACGAGGGATTTGATTTTAACCATCCCGATCTTTCCGCCAATTCGTGGCTGAATCCATTCGACCCCGTCGATGGCATCGACAACGATGGCAATGGCTACATCGACGATGCGCGCGGCTGGGATTTCTTCAGCAACAACAACAGCGTCTATGACGGACCCAGCGATGATCACGGCACCCATGTGGCCGGCACGATCGGCGCTATCGGCGGCAATGGCGTCGGCGTGGCCGGGGTGAACTGGAACGTCTCGATGATATCTGTGAAGTTCCTTGGTCCCACAGGCGGCTACATCTCTGGAGCCGTCCAGGCGGTCGACTACCTCACGGATCTC
>JBIKTO010000065.1:0-8912 GCA_044348065.1 Cyanobium sp. | reverse complement strand
CGTATTGTTTTGCCGAACCGTGGCGTCAGAGCTGGCCCCAAAGTCATTGGCATAGATATTTCTGATCCGACAGTGATACGTGGCATAGCCATCAACAACCTGGCGAACGCAGTAATTCGCGAGACTGATGCAGCTGTTCGCTAAAATGCTGTCTGTGCGATCGTAATCAGCCATTGAGGCGGCCGTGGATCCTGTTTCGGCATATCTTTTATTGCAAAACTGCACGTCGCCATTGAGAACCCTTAAATAATCCCTTGAGTAGTTATGATCCGTGACAGCCGAGCCATTATTCTCTGAATCTTGATTGTAATGCCTGAACAGTTCGATCGAAAAGGCGTTGCTCGGTGGCGTGCTATCCCTGCAAGCCGCCTGGCTGGCGTCGCAGGGCAGGCCATTGCTGTCGAGCTTGGGAAGCGAGGGGAAGCTGAGGGAGGTGGGATGCACGCTGACACCATCCACCGTGCTGGCACCTCCACATGACTGGCTCTCACCACTAGGAGCGACATGACAGAGGATGCTTTCGGGGCGCTGGGCGTTGTTGGTGCGAAGGCGCAGCTCCGGCATGGCTTGCGGATAGACGTAGATCCCACCCGTGCGATCCGTGGATGTATTGGCAAGGCCCACCACCAGCCCCGGATAGCCGGAGCACCAGCGATGGTCGTTGCCGAACATCTGGGCAGGACCGCCAAAGGAATTGGTACAGCACTTCGGCACCACCAGATATTCGCGGCTGAGATTGGCGGTGGCCACCACCCGCCCGCCCTTCAGCACCTGACCTTGAACAACCAACTCAATGGCACCAACATTGTTTCTGTCGTTTAGATTAACCAGGCCCTCTGTAAACCTATCTGCACTTGCCTCCTCCACCGCGTCGCCACCGGCCTGGGGCCGCGTGCTGCGATACCAGCGGTTGCGGCCGCGATCGCTCAGCCGGACGCTGCGCAGCAGAAAGCGTCGCTGAAGGCCTGGCGTGGGTGTGTTGGTATCGAGCGGAATCGCTGCCGCCGAAAGGTTCGGGTTGGCGATCCGCCTCAGGCCGTCTCGGGGGTTCGAGCCGGCCCCACCCGTTGGCTGGGACAGGAGGCAGGGATTGATCAAGCTCTCATGACTCGCAGCCCTCGTCTGCCAGGCGGTGAAGGGCATCGGATTCACCAGCAGGCGCCGATTCACCGGCAGATTCAACTCGCCGATCACACGCGTCAGCCCCGCCTCAGCGGCCTCACGGGCGAGGCGGCTCTCGCTCTGCTCGGCCACGCCCAGCCAGCCCGACTGCGTCCGCGAAACCAGCGTCACCGCACTGGTGACGGTGATCAGAGCCACCAACAGCGCCAGCAGGAGACCAAAGCCCCGCTCACCCCGCGCTCGGGTGCGGCTCAGCAACAGAAACAGCAACCTCGATGTCTTCATCGTGGACCAACACCCCTCGGCGGGGCGGGCGAAGCGTCAACGGATCCTTGGATCAGGACAAAACAGCGTGCATCTTCAATGGTCCCCATGCCTGCAGGGTTGCGATTGCCCATGTCCCCAGTTTTTCGGCTGCCGATGTCACCGCCGTTCCAGGCAACGAATCAGGGCATGGAACACCCTTCCCAGGGATCGACCGGATGGGGGGAAAGCGATAGGCCGGTCTGGCTGAAACCTCCTTTTCAACTGGATCTCTCCTGGTATTGGTCTAGCACTTCCTGGCACAGTGGCTCATCTTGTAACGGGTCTCCACCTGCCGCGATCGCACCAGCCGCCGCGGCATCAGAGCAGGCTCAGCCGGCCCCGGCCCCCGTCCAGCCGGGCCGGGCGGCCCAGGGGCAGGGCGGCGTTGCCGGGGGCGTGGCCCACCGGCAGCTGGGCCACCACCGGCAGACCCAGATCCAGGCTGCGCTCGCGCAGCACCTGCTCCACGCTGAAGCGCCGCTCGGAGGGTTCCGCGGCGCGACTGTCCGCCTCCTCGCAGCCGGCAAAACTGCCGAAGCCAAGCCCAGCCAGCTGCCGCAGGCTGCCGCTCAGCCGCCAGTGGGTCAGCATCCGCTCGATCCGGTAGGGGGCCTCGCCCACGTCCTCCAGGATCAGGATCGCCCCCCGCACATCCGGCAGATGGGGGGTGCCCAGCAGGTGGGTGGCCACGGTGAGATTGGCCACCAGCAGCGGCCCCTCGGCCACGCCGGAGTGCCAGCCCACCCCCTGCAGATCCGGCAGGGGTTCGCCGAAGAGCAGCGACCGAAGGCGCTCCTGGCTCCAGGCCGGCTCCGCCGCCAGGGTGGTGAGCATCGGGCCGTGAACACCCCCGCCCAGGCCCTGGCGCACCCGATCGAACAGCAGGGAGGTGACATCGGAGAAGCCCAGCAGCCAACCGGGGGGCTGGGGCAGCGGCGTCTCCAGCAGCCGCGCCGACCCCCAGCCGCCCCGCACACAGGCCCAGAGGGCGGGCGGGGAGGGCTCGGCGGCGTCAGCGGCGGGTGCCAGAAGGTCGGCGGCCCGCTGGGGATCCCGACCGGCCAGATAGCCCCAGCGACGCTCCAACAAGGACCGGGTTTCCCCCTCCACCACCAGACCCCAGTCGGCCAGCAGCGCCACCCCGGCCTCCAGGCCTCCCCCCTCGCTGAGGGCCGAGCTGGCGGCCACCAGCCGCACCCGGTCGCCTGGGCGCAGGGGGGGCGGCAGGGGGAGCACCGTGGCGGCCATGGCGTTCAGCTGCGCTGCGGCAGGATCACCGCCAGCAGCAGCAGGCCGCCCAGCCAAACCTGGCGCGCGAAGTGCCGTCCGTAGGCGGAGCGGGGCAGGTCGGGGCGGCGCAGCAGGATCGCCTCCCGCAGCATGCCGCCGCTGGCCAGCAGCCAGGGGATCCAGAAGAGGGAGGCGGCACGGCCCTGAAGCTGGGCGGCGCCCGCCAGGCACAGGCTGGTGAGGGCGTAGCAGGCCGCCACCGCGATGGGGGCCTGCTCCCCCAGGCTGAGGGCGCTGCTGCGCACGCCGAGGGCCCGGTCGTCCTCCCGGTCGCTCATGGCGTACACCGTGTCGAACCCGAAGGTCCAGGCCACCGTCGCCAGCCAGGTGAGCAGCAGCGGCCAGCCGCCGGCCAGGGAGCCGCTGGCGGCGGCCCAGGGGATGAGCACGGCAAACCCCCAGCAGAGGGCGAGCACCAGCTGGGGGAAGGGGAACCAGCGCTTGGCCGAGGGGTAGAGCAACACCGGAGGCAGGGCGGCCACCGCCAGCGCCAGCACCGGATCCCGGCGGGACTCGGGAAGGAGCAGCACGGTGGCCAGAGCCGCCAGCAGGCACACCACCAGCAGGGCCAACGCCGCTGAGATCCCCACCCGGCCGGCCGCCAGCGGGCGATCACGGGTGCGCTCCACCAGTGGATCGATGCGGCGATCCCACAGGTCGTTGGCGACGCAACCGGCGGCGCTCACCGCCAGACCACCCACCAGCATCAGGATCAGCAGGGGGAGCGACGGCGGTGCCTCAGGGTTGAGCCACAGGGCCCAGCCCGCCGGAATCAGCAGGATCAGGCGGCCGCTTGGCTTATGCCAGCGCACCAGGCGCAGCAGATCGGCGAGCGTGCTCACAGCCAGGGTCCCCGCCAGCGCCAGCGCACCCTAGGTCTGCCCCGCCAGCGGCGATGGCAGAGTGAGTCCCGCCTGCAGCAGCGGTTCCGATGGCCCAGAGCCCAGATCGCGACCGCCAGGCCGGCGCCGCGTCGGAACGGCGGGTCGCGGCGATCGACATCGGCACCAACTCCACCCACCTGCTGATCGCGGCGATCGATCCGGCCCTGCGAAGCTTCCGGGTGCTGCTGGCCGAAAAGTCGACCACCAGGCTCGGCGACCGCGATCCGGACACCGGGGCGATCACGCCGGAGGCCCTGGAGCGGGGCTTCCTCGCCCTGCGCCATTTCCGCGATCTGGCCGACAGCCACGGGGTGGAGCAGATCGTGACCGGGGCCACGAGCGCCGCCCGCGAAGCCCCCAACGGCCGGGAATTTCTGCTGACCCTGCAGGAGCGCCTGGGGCTGGAGGTGGATCTGATCAGCGGGCCGGAGGAGGCGCGTCTGATCTACCTGGGGGTGCTCTCCGCCATGCCCCTGGGCGAGACGGCCCACACGATTCTCGACATCGGTGGCGGCTCCACCGAACTGATCCTGGCCGATGGGGGCGACGGCCGCGCCTTCACCAGCACCCGCATCGGTGCGGTGCGACTGCAGCGGGAGTTCTGCCGTGAGGATCCCCTCCCGCCAGCCACCCGCAGTTTCCTGGAGGCCTACATCCGCGGTGCCCTCGATCCGGCGGTGGCGGAGGTGCGGCGGGCGTTGAAACGGGGGGAGCGGCCCATGCTGGTGGCCACCAGCGGCACGGCCATGGCCCTGGCGGCCCTGGCGGCGGCCGAGGACCCCCGACCGCCCCTCAAGCTGCAGGGCTACCGGATCCGCCGCGAGCGGCTCGACGCGCTGGTGGAACGGCTGCAGAGCATGAACCTGGAGCAGCGCCGCTCCCTGCCCACGCTCAACGACCGCCGGGCCGAGATCATCGTGCCCGGGGCCCTGATCCTGCAGACGGCGATGGCCATGCTCAAGGCCGACGAGCTGGTGGTCTGCGACCGGGCCCTGCGGGAGGGCCTGATCGTCGACTGGATGCTGCGCAACGACCTGCTGGGGGATCGCTTCGCCTTCCAGAGCACGATCCGGGAGCGGGCCGTGCTGCACCTCGCCCAGAACTACGGCGTCGATCCCGACCGGGCTGACCGGGTGGCGCAGCATGCCCTGAGCCTCTACGACCAGAGCCGCGGCCTGCTTCACAACGATGGGGGCGCGGGGCGGCACCTGCTCTGGGCCGCCGCCCGGCTGCACGCCTGCGGCAAGCACATCAACATCGCCGCCTATCACAAGCACACCTGGTACCTGATCCGCCACGGCGAGCTGCTCGGCCATTCCCAGAACGAGCACCTGATGGTGGCGGCGATCGCCCGCTACCACCGCCGCAGCCTGCCGAAGAAGCGTCATGAATCCTGGCAGCTGATCGAGGGCCGCGACCTGCGGCGCACCGTGCAGGCGATGGCGCTGTTGCTGCGGCTCGCCGCCGCCCTGGATCGGCGGCCGGCCGCGCTGATCGCCTCCCTGACGGTGAGCGCCGAAGGTCCCCGGGCTCGGCCCACGGGCCTGCTGATCGATCTGCAGGCCGCGCCAGCGGCGCCAGGAGAGCCGCCCGTGGATCTCACCCTGGAGCGCTGGAGCCTCGGGTCCTGCGCCCCGGTGGTGCTGGAGCTGACCGGGCTGACCCTCAGGGTGCCGGGTCTGGCGCCGGCGACGGCTCTGGAGGGGAGGGCGTTGGCGGGAAGTCCTGCCAGTCCACCTGGCTGATGGTGCCGAGCCGGCGCGGTGCCTCGCCGGCAACGGTGGCGGTGACCAGATCGGGACGACCGGCGAGCACCCGCAGGCCACCGGCCAGGCGGAAGCGCGCCTCCCGCTCCAGCAGGCCGCTGAAGAGCACCTGACCGGCGTCATCGCGCACCTCCACCCAACTGGGCTGGTCGCTGCGCAGGAGCAACACTCCGGGAGCCGCCGTGGCCGCTGCCGAGGGGGCAGCGGTGGGCACCGCCGCTGGCGCCGGACGGCGCTGGCCCCAGAGCCGGAAGGATTGGATCCCCACCAGCCCCAGCAGCAGGGCGAGACCCGCGAGGGCAGCCGCCCGGGACCAGCGCAACGGGGATGGGCCGGATGCCGGGCTGGCGGCTGGGGTGACCTGGCCCGACGGCCCTGGCGTGGGCGCGCGCCCGGCGGGGGCGGCGGAGCGCATCAACGGGCTGTGGCGCAGGCTTTCCACCTGGGGGCTGACATCGACCCCCAGGGCCTGGGCCACCCGCTTGGCCTGGGCGATCACGAACACGGGTTCCTGCAGATGGGCCCGATCGCCGCTCTCCAGGGCGATGAGCTGCTCCGGGGCCAGGTGCAGGCGATCGGCCAGCTCAGCGACACCGATGCCCCGACCCTCCCGGGCCCGGCGCAGGCGCTGCCCCAGCTCCACCAGCTCGGAGATCGGTTCCGGACTCGGGAAAGCGGTGGGAGGGGGGGGAGACTCGCTCACGGCCACACTGCGGGAACAACCGATTGCGGCGCAGGCAAAGCCGCCAGGCAAAGATATCGTGAAGCAACCCATGGTCCAGGTTTCCAACCTAGACGATTAAGACATGATCGATGGGCGATACTGGATTCGAACCAGTGACCCCTTCCGTGTGAAGGAAGTGCGCTACCGCTGTGCTAATCGCCCGCGTGCCAGCCACCTTGGTTTGTGCCGAGGTGTGTGGCTGCGATCTGCACAGCATAGGACACGGCATTCCGGCCAGGCAGGGGGCCCGGGGCCGGCCGGGCAACCGCTGGAGCGCCGATCAGCCAGCATGGGGACTGACGTTCGCGCCGCCGGTGCCGCATCCAGGGGAACAGGTCGAGGAGACCGATGTGCTGATCGTCGGCGGCGGCGTCTGCGGCACCGCCCTGCTGTTCGTCCTGGCGCGCTACAGCGATCTCGGCCGGGTGACGCTGGTGGAGCGCTACGAGCGCCTGGCCCAGGTGAACTCCAAGGCCTCGAGCAACAGCCAGACCATCCACTGCGGCGATATCGAGACCAACTACACCCTGGAGAAGGCGCTGGCGGTGAAGCGAACCGCCGAGATGATCGGGCGCTACGCCGCCCTGCTCGAACCTGAGCTGGCCCGGCGCTGCGTCTTCCACACCCCCAAGATGGTGCTCGGCGTGGGGGAGCGGGAGTGCGCCTTTCTGCGCCAGCGCTTCGAGCGCTTCTCCCCCCACTTCCCGGCCATGGAGCTGCTGGAGGCCGCCCAGATCGCCGAATGGGAACCGGCGGTGGCCGGCAGCGACGGCACGCCGCGGCCCGAGGAGATCGTGGCCATCGGCATCCGCGACACCGCCACGGCGGTGGATTACGAGGAACTCTCCGCCTCCTTCGTCGACCAGGCCCGCGCCGCCGTGGCCGGCAGCGAGCGCCAGCTCGACGTTGCGCTCGGCACCAAGGTCACCGCGATCACGCCGGAGGGCCCCGACCCCGCGGCGCCCCCCAGCTTCCTGGTGGAGCTCCAGGGGGCGGCGGGCACGCGCAGGCTGCGAGCCCGGCAGGTGGTGGTGAACGCCGGCGCCCACAGCCTGCTGATGGCGCAACGGCTGGGCTATGGGCTGGAGTATTCCTGCCTGCCGGTGGCCGGCAGCTTCTACTTCACGCCCGCCTGTCTGCGCGGCAAGGTGTATACCGTCCAGAACGACCGCCTGCCCTTCGCCGCCCTGCATGGCGATCCCGATGTGCGGGTGCCGGGCCAGACCCGCTTCGGACCCACTGCCCTGCTGCTGCCGCGGCTGGAGCGTTACGTGCCGGCCTCCTTCTGGGAGTTCCTGAAGGTGCTGCGGCTCGATGGGGCCGTGCTGGCGGTGCTCTGGTCGCTGTTCGGGGTGGCCGACATCCGCAACTACATCCTGCGCAACCTGCTCTACGAGGTGCCCTGGCTGCGGCGGCGCCTGTTCCTGGCCGACGTGCGCAAGATCGTCCCCGGGCTGCGGCTGGACGACCTGCGCTTCGCGGAGGGGTTCGGCGGGGTGCGCCCCCAGCTGATCGACAAACGCAACCGTCGCCTGATGCTCGGTGAGGTGAGCATCCCGGCCGTCGACGGCCTCACCTTTCATGTCACCCCCTCCCCCGGCGGCACCTGCTGTCTCGGCCTGGCCGAAGCGGATGGGGCCGCCATCAGCGCCCGCCTCGGCTGCCGTTTCGACCAAGAACGGCTGGAGCGGGACCTGCATGAGCCGACTTCGGCCCAGGCCCCCTCCCTGGCCTAGGGCTCCGCGCCGCCGCGGAACAGGTGGTGATGGCTGGCGGAATACAGACGGGAGCGGGCACCGCCGGGGGGAGCCAGGGCCGGGCTGACCACGTACAGGGTGGTGCGGATCAGCTCCTTCTCCCGGCTGATGCGGGCCATATCGCGGAGCGGCACCACGGCCAGCCACTGGTCGGGCCAGCTCACCCGGTAGCCGATCGCCACGGGGGTGTCCTCGGGGTAGTGGCGCAGCAGTTCCTCCTGCACCTCCTCCACATGGCGGGCGCTGAGATACAGGCAGATGGAGGCGCGCAGGGATGCCAGCCGGTCGAGCGATTCGCGCTCCGGTGTGCCGGTGCGCCCACCCGCCCGGCTGAGGACGATGGTCTGCACCAGCCCGGGGATCGTGAGCTCGGCGCCCAGGGCCGCGGCCGTGGCCTGATAGGCGCTCAGACCGGGGATCACCTCCACCTCCAGACCCGCTTCGGCCAGGCGGCAGATCTGCTCATGCAGCGCCCCGTAAAGGCAGGGATCGCCATCGTGAAGACGCACCACCCGACGACCGGCCCGTCCCCGCTCGATCAGCACCTCCAGCACCTCCTCAAGGGTGAGGGTGCTGGTGCGCAGGCTCTCGCAACCCGCGGGCGCCATGGCGGCGATGCGGGGGTTGATCAGGGAGTCGGTCCAGACCAGCACCTCCGCCTGCTCGATCGCCCGGGCGGCCCGCAGGGTGAGCAGATCGGGGGCGCCGGGTCCGGCACCCACAATCTGAATCGGGGCGCTCATGCCGCCACCCCCGCGGGATCGGGCAGGGGACGGCGGCGGCCGTAGAGCCACCAGAGGCCCAGGCCGCCCAGGCTGATCAGCAGCAGGCTCATCAGCTGGGCCATACGCACGCCCCCCTGGCAGAAGGGGGGTTCGGCGAACAGACAGAGGGGATCGAGCCGCAGGCCCTCAATCCAGACCCGGCCGGTGCTGTAGGCCATCAGGTACACGCAACTGAGGGCACCGGCCGGCAGCGACAGCCGCCCCCGGCTCGCCTGCTGGAAGAGGCTGAGCAGCAGGGCGCAGACTCCGAGATTCCAGAGCGATTCGTAGAGAAAGGT
>JBIKTO010000421.1:0-2865 GCA_044348065.1 Cyanobium sp. | reverse complement strand
TTCTCGCTTGCTGCGATGACCGAGCGTATTGTCAATGCGGTCTGTTGCTGTATCCCTTGCACTGAGCGGGTTCTCAGGGTTGAGGAGTCTTATGGGTAATCAAGATCTGGTATGGCGATGGGTTCTAGCTATGGTTCGTGGCAAGGCAAGAGCTGCCGTTGAGTTTGGCGCCCTAGCCCGAAGGGCTTCCGCTCGCGGTAAATCAGAGTTTCTGTGCGCAATGGCTTTGCCTTCCTGCATCCGATCAGCTGGGATCCATGCAATGAGGCCGAGGTTCCAGAGATCAGATCTTCTCACAAGCAGCAGCTGAGCGCAGACCAAAGAAAGCGCAATGAAGTGGAAGGATGCTTTGGACCTGGCAAGAGGAAGTCCTCTCTGGATCTGATTCTGGCGCGGTTGTCTTAAGCTGCAGAGACCTTGATCTCGATGGCGTTTCTAGTGATGTGTGCAGAGAAGATGCGGATGCTCCTCCGCCTTTTCTTTATCACTGTCTGTGCTTGGTTCTATGACTGGCAAAGGTCTGGTTCCCTCTTGGAGGCGCTCAGGTCTATCTGGCAGCTTGACATGACGGATTCACTGGTCGCGGTAGAAGCATGCGTGAGAGCGGCTTCCCCGTCGCTCGATGGCAGAATTCGCGTTGAAGCTGCAGGTCAGTTTTTCAGGAGTCTCCATGTACTCACTGTCTTCCTGAATTGCAGTCCGAACGCGCGCGGCCCAAGTTGAAACCTCTGCTCCTGGCACAGCAGGCTGGCGGCCGTGTCAATGGTGCACGATGTCTGTCCGGCCCCCGCATCGCTCAGGGTTGGCAGGGGATCGCCCCGCCAGAGATGGTGCACCCGCAGGCTTCAGCCCTGGGCCGCGGCTACGTCAGCCAGCAGACCAGGGCCTTCGCGCTCCACATGCTGCAGGGCGATCAGGGTGGCCATGTGATGCGGGGCATGGCGGGCCTCAATCGCTCCAGCTGTTGAAACGCACGTGCCCCGGCGGCAAGGCAGCACCGATGGGCAGCGGGCGGGCGCCGGCGCCCTGCTCGGGCGAGGGTTGCTGGAAGCGAACCAGGCGCAGCGGAACCCGCAGGATGCTGCCGCGGATCATGGCTCCCCGAGGCGATGAATCTGGGGCTTGCTGCGGTGGGGAGATCATGGCTGAGGCCTCTAACAACCCTTGGATCCATCCTGACCCACCCCCGGTCCCGGGGGGGCGCGGTTCAGCCGCGCCGCGGCGCCCCGCGCCGGCCGGCCAGCACCTGCTGCACCCGTCGCCAGGGCACGCCGTGGTGGGCCAGGGCCACCTGCAGGTGGTAGATGAGATCGGCCGCTTCACCCGCGATCGCCTCGGCTTCGCCGTCCTTGCAGGCCATCACGAATTCCGCCGTCTCCTCGCCGATCTTCTTGAGGATGCGGTTGTCGCCCCCCTCCAGCAGGCGGTTGGTGTAGCTGCCCGGTTCGGGGTGGTCGCGCCGAGCGGCGATCAGCCGCGCCAGCTCGCTGCAGACGTCGGCGGGCGGCGGCGGGGCCTCGGCGCCACCGGACCCGGGGGCCGGGCCCTGGTCGTAGAAGCAGCTGCGGGCGCCGGTGTGGCAGGCCACGTCGCCCACCTGCTCGATGGTCAGCAGCAGGGCGTCGGCATCGCAGTCGTAGCGGAGGCCGCGCAGCCGCTGGAAATGGCCGCTGGTGGCGCCCTTGTGCCAGAGCTCGCCGCGGGAGCGGCTCCAGTAGTGCACCTCGCCGCTGCTGAGGGTGCGCTCGAGGGCCTCGCGGTTCATCCAGGCCACCATCAGCACGGCGCCATCGAGCCAGTCCTGGGCGATGGCCGGGATCAGGCCGGCGGCATCGAAGCGCAGCGCCGCGATCAGGGCCGGATCGGACGGCGGGGGAGCGGCGTCGGTGGGGGACGGGGCGGTCATGGCGGGCGGACCGGTGGGGAGGGGGCGGGGAGCCCGGTGGTGCTGTCGTCACCGTACCCAGAGGGCCTGGGCGGCCCGTCATGATGCGTGCAGCGGCGCCGCGCCGTCCCCAAGCCCACGCCCGGTCCATGCCTGAACCCGCGGCCCACACCTGCAGCAAGACCTTCCGCGGCTACCCCTGCAGCCATCGCCAGTGGCGCCACAGCGGCCACTGCCGCTTCGTGCACGGCTACAGCCGCAGCTTCACGGTCTGGTACCGGGCCGAACGCCTCGACCGCCACGGCTTCGTGGTGGATTTCTCCAGCCTCAAGGAGCTGGAGCGGCGCCTGGCCGATCAGTTTGACCACACCTTCCTGGCCAATGCCGACGACCCGCTGCTGGACACCTGGCGCTCCCTGCACGAGCAGGGGGCCCTCGATCTGCGGGTGATGGAGAACGTGGGCATGGAGGCCAGCGCCGAACTGGTGTGGCGCTGGGCCAACGAGCTGGTACGCGAGCGGGAGGGGGGCCGGGCCTGCTGCTGGCGGGTGGAGGCGCGGGAGGACGAGCGCAACGCCGCCTGCTTCCAGGCCGTGCCGGCCTGGTTTGCGGCGGGGGCGGCGGCGGCCCCTGGGGCTGAGCCCTGGGAAGCGCCCTGAGGCGCTCGCCTGCTTGCCATGCCCCTCGCCCGTCTGGCCACGGCCTGGGCCCTGTTCCAGGGCCTGCTGATCGAAGCCCTGCCCTTCCTGCTGATCGGCGTGCTGATCGCCGGCGCCGCCCGCTGGTTCAGCCCGGGCGGCCTCTGGCTGCGGCGGCTGCCGGCCCACCCCCTGCTCGGTCCGCTGGCGGGGGCAGGGCTGGGCTTCGCCCTGCCGGCCTGCGAGTGCGGCAATGTGCCGGTGGCGCGGCGGATGCTGGTGGGGGGCGCGCCGCTGGGGGCGGGGCTGGGCTTCCTGTTCGCGGCGCCGGTGCTCAACCCG
>JBIKTO010000420.1:0-2869 GCA_044348065.1 Cyanobium sp. | reverse complement strand
GATTCCAGCCGCCAACGCACCACCACGGCGGGATCAGGGGTCAGCGGCAGGCCGCGCACGCTTCCGTCCCGGCAGAACAGCACCTCCAGCGTCTGCGGCTGCTCCGGCCTGCCCAGCAGGCCCGCCAGCTCATCCACAGCGCGAACCCGCTGGCCGTTCAGAGCAAGCAGCTCATCCCCCACCTGCAGGCCGGCCCGCTGGGCCGGCCCATCCCGGTCCACCCGGCGCAGCAGGAGACCGGCTCCAGCGGTGGCCTCGGGCTGCCAACCGGCGAAGGGCTCGGATCCCATTTCGGGAGCAAGGCGCAGACCCACCTCCAGCAGTGCCGCATCGATGGGCGGATCATCGGTGCTCTCCAGCCACTGCGGCAGGAGAATGGACAGATCGGAGGCGTGGTCGGCGAAGGCGGCGATCAGATCAGCCTCTCGGTAGCCCCGCCGCCAGCGGCCATGGCTCTGCCAGAGCTGGCGCAGCACCGCACCGATCCAGGAGCCATGGCGGCGCAGGTGCAGGTCCAGCACCAGGGTGAGCACCGCCCCCTTCAGGTAATAGCTGATCTGGTTGTCGTGGGAGTGGGCGTCCTGGCGGTAGAGCTTCACCCAGGCCTCCTCGCCGCTGGCGCGCAGGCTCTGCACCCGACGGCCCGCCGTCAGCCGGTAGCGGCTGAGATCGGCGCCCAGATCCTCCAGCAGGGCGGCCTCATCGCCCAGTCCCGCCGCCAGGGGCAGAAACTGATCGAGGTAGCTCGTCACACCCTCAGCGAACCAGAGGGTCGGCACGATCGCCGGGCGCTCCAGATCGATCGGCGCCAGCTCGGCAGGGCGCAGCCGGCGCACGTTCCACTGGTGCAGGTATTCGTGGGCCACGAGTTGCAGCAGCCTGCGGCGCCCCTCCGGTCGGCCCAGGGCACGTCGGCCGTACTGGAGCACGCAGCTGCGGTCGTGCTCCAGGCCCCCATAGCCCTGCTCCAGCAGGTGGATGACAAACAGATAGTCCTCCGCCGGCGGTTCGCCCACCCCCATCAGGCGGCAGCAGGCCAGGCACACCTTCTCCACGTCCGTCAGCCAGGCGGGGTCGTCGCGGGGCAGGTCCGCGCCCCAGCTCACCCAGCGGTGCGGCACCCCAGCCACGGAGAAGGGGTGACAAGGGTGGGGACCAGCCTCGATCGGGCTGTCGATCAGGGTGTCGAAGTCCGGGGCGCGCCAGGAGCCGTCGCTCTGGCGGGGCAGGGGCACAAAGGGCACCCAGGCCTCCGGCAGCCGCAGCAGCAGGGTGTGGGGCTGCCAGCGCTGCCCCTCCACCAGCAGGACCACCCCGGCCAGGGCGAGGAAGGCGTGGTCGGCATTGAGATGGCAGGTGCGCACCGTGAGCTCGGTGGCGAGGATGCGCCAGTGGATCCGCAGCGGTTCGAGGCTCTCCAGGAACAACGACCAGCGGGCGACCCCGCGACGGCGGGGAAGCAGGCGGCGGCCCGCCTGCTCGATCTCCAGACCCTCCAGGGTGCGGACGTAGTCGCGGATCAGGTACGAACCAGGGGTCCAGGCGGGCAGCCGCAGGTCGAGCTGCCGTTGGCGGGGACGCAGGTGGAGGGAGGCCCGCACCAGATGGCGGCCGGGCTCGCGTAGGTCGAGGTCGAGAAGCGGGCCGTCCTCGGCGCCGCCCCCTTCAGTCATGGAGGTGAACGAGAGCCTGGGGCAGCTCCAGGGCCGCATTCTCCAGCGCCTGCCGGGCCGCGTAGGCCATGGTGATGCGGCTCAGCAGCCGTTGCATCGACCGCGAGCGGCTCAGCCGCTGCAGATCCCCCACCAGGGCGAGGGAGCCATCCGCCTGGCGGCGCCAGCCCAGGGCCTGGCCGGCCTCCAGCTCCACCCGCAGCTCCACCGGCTCGGAGTGCTGGAACCCCCTCAGCTCACCGCCTCGGAGCGGCTGGAGACCAAGACCCTCAAGACTGGCGGCCAGGCGCTCGGCATCGCGCAGCACCGTTGGCAGGATGGAGAGATGGGACATGGAGCCAATGCCCGCTTTTGCTGACGGTAGCGGCAATTCCCCGGCGGAATGGCCCGGGGTGAGCATTCAGTGGCCGCCGCCCCCCGGCGAGACGGAGGCCGTAGCCACAGAGGGCCAGCCGCTGCGGCTGGCGGTGATGGCCTCCGGCGATGGCAGCAATTTTGAAGCCCTCGTGGCGGCCTGCCGCTCCGCTGCCCTGGCGGCGGAGGTGGTCCAGCTGGTGGTGAATGAACCGGATTGCGGCGCCCGCGGCCGGGCTGAGCGGCTGGCCATCCCCTGGCGCCTGCTGGACCACCGCCGCTTCGCCAGCCGGGAGGCACTGGATGGGGCTCTGATCGCCGCCTTCCACGAGGTGAAGGCTGATCTGGTGGTGATGGCGGGCTGGATGCGCATCGTCACGCCCGTGCTGATCAACGCCTTTCCGGGGCGTCTGGTGAATCTCCACCCCTCCCTGCTCCCCAGCTTCCGGGGCCGGGATGGCATCGGTGACGCCCTGGCGGCGGGGGTGACCCTGGCGGGTTGCACCGCCCATCTGGTGGTGCCTGAAGTGGATGCCGGGCCGATCCTGGTGCAGGCCGCGGTGCCTGTGCTCAGCGGTGACGACCATGCCAGCCTGCACGCGCGGATCCGGGTGCAGGAGCACCGCATCCTGCCGCTGGCGGTGAGGATCGCCGCCCAGCGCCTGGCTCAGGGATAGAAGGGGTGCAGGGGCAGGCCGGCGCCGGCCTCCAGGCCCGCCATCAGGTTCAGGCATTGCACCCCCTGGCCGGCCTGGCCCTTGATCAGGTTGTCGATGGCGCTCATCAGGATCAGCTGGCCGGTGCGCTCATCCACCTGCACCGAGAGCAGGCAACGGTTGGTC
>JBIKTO010000064.1:0-8960 GCA_044348065.1 Cyanobium sp. | reverse complement strand
TCCTGCAGAAGGTCAGCGAGGCCGATTGGCTGATTCCGGCCGACGCCCGCCTGCCGGGGAGCTGAGCAGATCCGCCAGGCTGGTGGCGGCCAGCTCCGACGCCCAGCGCTGGGCCACCCCCTTCAGCCAGCGATCGGCGGTCCCCTGCGGGGGGCCGCTTTTGGCTGGGCCCTCGGCGGCGACGGCCTGCTCCGCGGGCGAGCCCGCCAGGGAGCGGTGCAGGACCAGCAGGTTGATCTGCTCGGCGCTCTGGAGCAGGCGGTAGCCGCCGCGGTTGCCCTTGTGGCTCTCGATCAGGCCGAGGCGCCGCAGTTCGCGCAGCACCACCGAGAGGTAATGGGGGGAGAGCTGGAACTTGGCGGCGATGCGGCTGGCCTGCAGGGTGTCCTCGCTCTCGGCCAGTTCCAGCAGGCAGATCAGCGCGTAGCGGAACGTGGTGGAGAACAAGATTTTTATCCCGGTCGGGATTGCGGGGTATCTCTCGCCCACTGTCGGCTTCCCCGGCCTCGGCCCCTGTGGCGGTGATTACCGCCGCGGGTGCCTGGCGCAGCCGCGCTCAGATCACGAAATCGGGCTCGAAGCTGCGGGCCTGGCTGCTCTGCACGTGCAGCCAGTCGCCCGGGCGGGCATCCCGCAGATCGAGCTGGTCGCGGGGGAACTGGGCCTGGATCGATTCGCCGCTCTCCAGCTCCAGATCGGCCTGCAGCTCGCGACCCAGGTGGGTGAGCCGCCGCAGCCGGGCCGGCACCGTGCCGGCCCGCGGTTCGGCGAACACCACCACGTCGTGGGGGCGGATGAACAGGGGCGCCGCTCCCCGGCCGGCGGGGGCGGCGCCGGCCACGGGCATGGCGCCGGCGGGCAGCACGTTGACGGCGCCCACAAATCCCATCACGAAGGGGCTGGCGGGGTGGTCATAGATCTCGGCGGGGCTGCCGATCTGCTCGATGCGCCCCTCGTTCATCACCACGATCCGGTCGGCCACCTCCATGGCCTCCTCCTGGTCGTGGGTGACGATCACGGTGGTGACGTGCATCTCGTCGTGGAGATTGCGCAGCCAGGCGCGCAACTCCTTGCGCACCTTGGCGTCGAGGGCGCTGAAGGGTTCATCGAGCAGCAGCACCCGCGGCTGCACCGCCAGGGCGCGGGCCAGGGCCACCCGCTGGCGCTGGCCGCCGGAGAGCTGGGAGGGGTAGCGGCCGCCGTAGCCCCGCAGCTGCACCAGATCGAGCAGCTCGTCGACCCGGCGGCGGATGGCGTCCTTCTTCCAGCGGCGCAGCTCGAGGCCGAAGGCCACGTTCTGGCGCACGTTGCGGTGTTTGAACAGGGCGAAGTGCTGGAACACAAAGCCCACGTGGCGATCCTGCACGGAACGGTCGGTGGCCTCCTCGCCGGTGATCCAGACCCGGCCGCTGTCGGCCTGGTCGAGGCCGGCGATCAGGCGCAGCAGGGTGCTCTTGCCGGAGCCGGAGGGGCCGAGCAGGGCCACCAGGGAGCCGCTGTCGATGTCGAGGCTCACATCATCGACGGCGCGGAAGTCGCCGAACTGCTTGGAGACGTTGGCGACGCGGATGCCCATGGGCCGGGGAGCGCGGGAGGATGGTGACGGGAGGGTTCCCGCTAAGACGAGTTTAGCATCGGGAAACCGGACTATCCCTGGCCGACCGCCTGACTCCGGTGTTACGGTCGGAATACTGTTGTTTTCGCCATGGTTGTTGCCCTGCCCCGCCGCAGGGGGCTTCCCGCCCTGCGGCTGCCCAGCTGGCCCTGGCGCATCACCTGGACCTACCTGGGTCTGGTGCTGTTCCTGCCCCTGGCCGGCATGTTGCTCAAGGCCGCCGGCGTGGGGCCGGCAGGCTTCTGGGAGAAGGCCACCAGCCCGGTGGCCCTGGCCTCTTATCGCGTCAGCTTCGGTCTGGCGGCGCTGGCCAGCCTGGTGAACGGGGTGTTCGGGCTGGTGATCGCCTGGGCCCTGATCCGCTGCCGCTTTCCCGGCCAGCGGCTGCTCGATTCCCTGATCGATCTTCCCTTCGCCCTGCCCACGGCGGTGGCGGGCCTGGCCCTCTCCTACGTGTACAGCCCGGAGGGCTGGCTGGGGGCGCCGCTGATGCAGGCGTTCGGCCTGCGGGTGTCGTACACGGCGGTGGGGGTGGCGGTGGCGATGGTGTTCATCTCGCTGCCGTTTGTGGTGCGCACGGTGGAGCCGGTGCTGCGCTCGCTGGAGAAGGAGCAGGAGGAGGCCTCCTGGTGCCTGGGGGCAAGCCGCCGGCAGACGTTTTTCCGGGTGGTGCTGCCCCAGCTGATGCCGGCGATTCTGGGGGGCATCGCCCAGGGCTACAGCCGGGCGGTGGGGGAGTACGGCTCGGTGGTGATGATTTCGAGCAACATCCCCTTCCGGGATCTGATCACCCCCACCCTGATCGTCCAGAACCTGGAGGAATACGACTTTGACAGCGCCACGGTGGTGGGCAGCGTGATGCTGCTGTTCTCGCTGCTGAGCCTGGCGGTGATCAACGCCATCCAGGTGTGGGGTCAGCGGTACCAGGGCGGCGGGTCCTCCACCACGGTGAAGCCATGAGCAACCTTCTGATCGTGCTGGTGGCCTGCGTGTACGTGGGCGTGATCATCCTGCTGCCGGCGCTGGCGGTGGTGGTGCAGGCCTTCGCGAAGGGTCTGGCGGTGTTTCTGGAGAATTTTCGTTCACCGGATCTGCTCTCGGCCCTGCAACTCACGCTGCTGGCCACCGGTATCGCCGTGCCGATGAACACGATCTTCGGGCTGGCGGCGGCCACGGCGATCGCCCGGCGCCAGTTCCGCGGCAAGGCGCTGCTGCTGAGCGTGATCGATCTGCCGTTTTCGATCTCACCGGTGGTGGTGGGCCTGATGCTGGTGTTGCTCTACAGCCCGAGCCATGGGCTGCTGAGCGGCTTGGTGAACAGCCTGGGCTGGAAGATCATCTTCTCCTGGCCGGGCATCGTGCTGGCCACGGTGATCGTCACCTTCCCGTTCATGGCGCGGGAGGTGATTCCGCTGCTGGAGGAGGAGGGCTGGGAGCAGGAGGAGGCGGCCCGCACCCTGGGTGCCAGCGATTGGCAGGTGTTCTGGAAGGTGACCCTGCCTTCGGTGCGCTGGGCGGCGCTCTATGGCCTGATTCTCACCACGGCCCGGGCGCTCGGAGAGTTCGGTGCGGTGGCGGTGGTGAGCGGCAACATCGCGGGCCAGACGCAGACGTTGCCGCTGTTTGTGGAGGATGCCTACAAGCAGTACCACACCGAACTGGCCTTCGGGGCGGCGATGGTGCTGGGCGGCGTGGCCCTGGTGTCGCTGTTGCTCAAGGTGTTGGTGGAACAACTGCTGGAGCACGACCGCCGCAGCACCCGGGTGAGGCAGGAGGAGTAGGGGCGAACAAAGCGCCCCTACGGATAACTCCTCTCACTCCTCGTCAGTTGAACCGGCGGGCACCAGCCGCACCTGCTTGCGTCCGAGCTTGATCTCGAACTCATCGCCGGGCTTGAGGCCCAGCATCGCGGTGTAGGCCTTGCCCACGAGCAGGTTGCCGTTGCCCTGCACGGTGGCCACATAGCTGAGCTTGCGGCCGGGGGTGCCGCTGCCCTTGCCGCCGCCTTCGCCGAGGCTGAGGCCCTTGGCTTCGAGCAGCGCTTCATAGAAGGCCGTGAAGTTCAGGCGCTCGCCACCGTCCTTTTTGGTGCTGACGTAGCCGCAGGCTCGCACCAGATCGGACTTGGAGGCATCGCCGTATTCCTTGACTTTGGCCAGGAGATCGGAGCCGGTGAGCATGGAATGGGGGAGGTGACTACAGGCAAGCTACAACCTCAACAGCGCAACTGCCATAGCGGGCCCGCCTCAATCCCTCCGGATGGCTGTCAGCCGCCCCGTAGCACGTGGCAGACCTTGGTGCGCCACTCCTCCGGCAGCGGCCAGTGCGCCAGCCCCGCCATGATGTGGTCGCTGGTGTCGGCATCCGGCCGCAGTCCGTCCTGGCGGACGCCATCGCCGCTCACGTAGGTGAGGGCCCCAAACCGGATGCCGCAGCGGCTGGTCACCGCCACAAGCGTGCGTTGGTTCTGGCCGTCGTGCACGCCTTCGCAGTGCTCGAGGGCGCTCAGATCGCTGGGGCGAAGGTGGGTGACCACGCCCCAGGTGTGGCTTCGGGCCTGGGGGCGGATGCCGGCAGCGCCGCCACCGCCGGCGCTGCATTTGTCGATCGCCCAGCTCCAGCCCTGCAGCCGCACCACCACTCCCAGGCCATCCCAGAGGGGGCAGCGCTGCTGCAGCCGAAGCGGATCAAGGTTGGCGCCGTAGTGAAACACCGGTGTGCTGCCCCAGTCGCCGAGGGGCACCCGGGGGGTGCCGTGCACCCGCGCGGCCGGCCCGTGATAGATCCAGGCCTGGCGGCCATCGGCAAGGGTGCGAAGGCTGCGCCCATAGAAATGGGGATAATCTTCCAGTTCATCGAGCCGGGCCAGGCCAGCGTCAGCCACGCTGTAAAGCTCACCATGGCTCACATCGGCGGCGTTCTCGGTGAGCAGGGCCATCGGATAGGGGCCGAGATCATGAAGGCGAACCCCTGCCAGTGGCTGGCGCCCGAGGCATGGCACACCGGCGAGCCAGGGGTGGTTGCATTCCCCCGCCTTGAGGGTGCCGTACACGAAGACGAGGTGTCTGCCCATCAGCCGGCTAACCCTGTCGCCGCCGTCGCTCAAACGGGATCGGCAGCAGCAGCGAAGCGATCAGATAGAGGAGCACCGTGCCCAGCACCGTGGGCTGGTGGGCGGGCATCGCGCCGGAGGCCAGCAGCAGCGCCACGGCGGGATGGCGCGACACCGTGGCGGAGGCCAGCGCCCGGCGCTGGCCCGGCTCCGGGCCGCCCAGGGCATGGCCCACCAGCAGGCCCACCGCCACCACCCCCAGGATCAGGGCGATCGTGCCCTGGCCCACCGCCGCCAGGATCGCCCGCGCCTGCAGGGCCAGCAGGGCCACCACCCCGGGCAGCAGCAGCAGGCTGCCCGCCTTCTCGGCCAGGGCCGCCAGCCTGGGCGCCGCCGCCGGCCGCAGCCACGCCAGGGCCAGTCCCACCGCCAGCGGCGCCGCCACCGTCACCAGCAACACCGTTTCCACCGCCCAGGGGGCCAGCACCGTCTCCACCCCGAACAAGCGTGAGCCCAGGCCGATCATCAGCGGCACCACCAGCAGCGATACGGCGCAGGAGAGCAGCTGCACGCCGATCACATAGTCGTCGTCTCCGCCCAGGGCGCTGCCCTTCTTCGCCCACGGCGGCAGCACCGGCGACACCGCCAGGGCGAGCAGCGCCGCCCCCACCCCCGGCCGCAGCGGCAGCAGCGCCACCACCAGAAGCACCACCAGCGGCAGCACCCCATACATCGCCAGCACCGCCCGCAGGGCCAGCCGGGGCCGGCGCAGCACCAGCAGCGGTTGCCGCAACCGTGCCCGCAGGCCGATCGCGATCACCAGCAACACCACCCCGCTCAGGAGCAACAACTTCAGCAGGGTCTGGGGGGTCACGGGATCGGGCGGGGGGACCGGCCGCTGGGGTGTGCCTGGAGCCGCTTCGTAGAGTTTCTCACCCATCCACAACCCACAGCCAATGCAGGCGCTCCTGGCTGGCCTCCCTGTTTTGGTGCTGTTGTTTGGCTTTTTCCTGTTCGCAACCGGTGTCTTTCTGCTTTCGCAGCTGCTGTTCGCCAGGCTGCTTGCCCAGCCCGCGGAGCAGGGCAGCCAGGCGGCTCGCTTCCTCCTGGGCCTGTTCCTTTTTTGTGGCTTCTGCAATGCCATCCTGCTGATTCCAGCCCTGCTGGAGGCCATGCTCGGCCTGGATGGCCCCGCAGCCCTGGCGATCCATCGCGCCGGCCTGGCCATCCTGGCCCTGGCGGTGATCGCCATCGTCCTGGCGGGCAGCCTGGGGCTCGCCGCCGCCGGCCGCTGGCGGCATTTTTTCCCGGCCAGCCCTGCCGCCCGCAGCGCCCTGTTCTGCTTCGCCGTGGCCGTTGGCGCCTACCTGTTCAATGGTCTGCGCGCGGATTTTGTGTACGACACGGGGCTCTATCACTTCCCGTTCGTGAATCATGTCAAAACCTTCGGGCTTGAGATCGGTCTGGCCAATCTGCACACCCGCTTCGCTTACTACAACCTCCAGCAGTTTGGCCAGGTGGCCTTGCAGCTCTTCAGCCCCAGGCCGGATTTTGCGGTGCCATCGCTGAATCTCCTCTTTCTCGCCGCCCTGCTCATCGCCGCCGAGGAGGCCATCCGCCAGGCCCACGCCCAGGCCCACGCCCAGCCGTCGCCCGGCCTGCTGGCGGTGATCTCCTTCTGGGTGCTGGCCTTCGCCTTTGGCACGCCGACCTCAGGCTCCCTGCTCTCCTTCGATGCCGATTACGCCCTCTCCGTGGCCGCGGCCATCGTGATCTACCACTGTGTGGCCGCCAGCTTCAGCGGCTTCCTCGGCAAGGACATCCTGCTGCTGCTGGTCTGCCTGCCCCTGCTGAAACTGGCCGGGGTGGTGCCGATCCTGCTGGTGAGTCTCTTTGCCCTCCTGCTGGGCCTCCTCAAGCTCTGCCGCCAGGGTGGCCCGGCCCTTGGGCCACTCCTCACAGCTCGCCTGGCCGCCTGGACGGCGCCGCCCCGGAAGGCCGCTTGCCTGCTGTGCGCCTGCCTTTATCTGCTGATGCTCAGCACCAATCTCACCCTCAGCGGCTATCTGATCTATCCCCAGCCCCAGACCGGGCCGATCGGTGCCCAGGCGGTGCCACGCGCCTACGTGCAGTACGAGAAAGACATCACGATCACCAGTTGGGCTCGCAGCAACACCGATGTTGATCCCAACCATCGCCAGGCCCTCCTGCCCGCCCGGGCCTGGATCCCCGCCTTCCTGCGCACCGGCAGGGGCAAAACCCTGAGCCTCTGGATCGCGTCCGGCGCCCTGGTGAGCGCCGCCGCCGGCGCGGCCCTGCTGGCCCGGCTGGGCCGTCACAGCGCCAGGCAACAGGGTCTGGAGTCGCTGTTGGCCCTGGCCGCTGCCACCACCCTGGTGGCGCTCGTGATCCTGGTGGCCTTTCCACCAGACCCCAGGTTCTATGCCTGGATGCGCAGCCTGACCTTCTTTCTCTGGGTGGATCTCCTGCTGCTGTTGCCGATCGCCGGCGCCTTGTTCCTCAGCGGCCTGGCGGCGCTGATCAGCGCCTTCTCGATCGGCACCCTCTCCACCTTGCCGCAAGCCAAGGTCAGCCGCAAGGAGAGCAGCAGCACCAGCCTGTTCCCCTCCTGGCGCAGCCGCGCCAGGGGTCAGGCAGGCGGACTGCCGATCAGGATTCCCTCGCCAACGGACCAGTGCTGGGCCGCCGAACCGCCCTGCTCGGCCCATTCGCCTCGCTACTAGCGCGACCAGAGATTGTACTTGAGGATGCAGTAAATCGCCCGCACTCCATCTTTCCAGCCGATCTTTTTACCCTCAGCATAGGTGCGCCCGTAGTAGGAGATTCCCACCTCGTAGATGCGCAACCGCCTGCGCGCTACCTTGGCCGTGATCTCCGGCTCAAAGCCAAAGCGATTTTCGCGGATCTGGATGGATTGAATCACCTCGCGGCGAAAGGCTTTGTAGCAGGTCTCCATGTCGGTTAAATTGATATTGGTGAGCATGTTGCTGATCATCGTCAGAAACTTATTGCCAACGCTATGCCAATAATAGACAACCCGATGCGGTCTGCCGCCCTGGAAGCGACTGCCGAAAACAACATCCGCCTGGCCATCCAGAATCGGCTGGATGACGATCGGAAATTCCTGCGGGTCATACTCCAGGTCGGCATCCTGAACGATGCAGATATCGCCTTGCGCCGCCGCAAAACCCGTGCGCAAGGCAGCTCCCTTGCCTTGATTGCGGCCATGAAAGATCACCCGCACCAGATCATGGCTCAGCGTGTGCAGAACCTCCACCGTGCCATCCTGGGAACCGTCGTCTACAATGATGATCTCCTGGATCGGCGCCGGACTGGCGGCCACACGCGCAACAAGATCCCGGATGGTGGCCGCCTCGTTGTAGCAAGGAATGATCACGCTGAGCTGCATCACTTTGCAAACACCCACACTGATTGCACCACAAACGAGCTGAGTGCCAGCAGTGGCACCATCAGCAGCGCCCCCACAGATTTGGGGACTCCCTGCTGGACAAACAGCTGGATGCCAGCCCAGTTCGAGAGCCACAGGCCTGTCGCCAGCAGACCGTAGCGCCCCAGCGAGGAGGCTTTGAAGAGCGAGGAGCGGAAGGCGATCGTGCCGTAGGAGATGTAGCCGTAAATCCCGTTAAAAATCTGGGCGATCAAGGTGGCCGTCATCACGGGAACATGGTGATGCAGCAGCAGTTGCAAGGCGCCATTGGTGAGCAGAACATTGCTCAGTCCGGCGGCGCCAAAGCGACGCTTCGTGCCGCCGGTGGGGTGGCGCAGTGAGCGGTAGATCTGGACCAGAGAACGGGGCGCTACCGGTTGCGGGAAGCGACTCATGAATCCACCTCCTCGATCCGAGGACACCCACCCGGCCAGCCGCCCGCGAGGGTCGCCAGGGCGGGCGCGGGAGCGGTGGAGATGCAGGGCACAGAGGTCTCGTGGGATGCCGCCAAAACGCTGCCAAAAAACATGGCGAGCAAGATTCAGACCTTAGTCGTGGGCTCTGCCGGTGTCAACTCGTGCCGGCAAAGCCTTTGGCTTGCCACTGCGTTTTCGAAATCGATTCTATCAGGATAAGCTATAAAAAATTGATGAATCTACGTTGGTGAAGCTGTGCTTCTGTCGGCCCCTCCGCCCGGCCGCTGTTGGGCGTGCCCCCATCAGCGCAGCAGAAACCAGCGCTCGATCCGTCCCGGCGCACCACTGGGGTTGCCGCCGCTGGTGATCAGCGCAAAGCGTCGCCCATCCGGTGCTCGCCACTCGAAG